>JASEGS010000015.1 GCA_030017995.1 Thermodesulfovibrionales bacterium | reverse complement strand
TAAGATTATGCAATCGGAGTCCTTCTTACTTCAACTAAAGAAAGGGACAATATCGGAAAGGACGGCAGCAAGATATTGCTCGAGGTCAGCTCAAAGGCTATTGACATTGCGGGCGAATTGTATGTCCAGTCACTTCACAGGGATATAACAGAAAAGAAAAAACTTCAGGAGCAGTTATATCAGTCTCAGAAGATGGAGTCAATCGGCACACTTGCTGGAGGCATAGCCCATGATTTCAACAATGTGCTGAGCGGAATATTAGGCAGGACGGAATTATTGCTCTTTCGAAATGATTTAGCTACTGCAGCAAAACAACACATAAGATCTATAGAAAATGCTGCGAGAAAGGCTGGTGCAATTGTTCAAAGGCTGTTAAGCTTTGCCAGAAAGGGAAATTTTGAGATGCTGCCTGTTAACTTAAATGATATTATTAACGATGCTATTGAATTAACTGCAAGCATGGCGATTAAGCGTAAAGTTGAGATCAGAAAAGAGATAGATGACACCGTTCCTGTTATTAATGGAGATGCCAACCAGCTTGAGCAGGTGATGATGAACCTTATTGTGAACGCTATGGATGCCATGCCAGACGGCGGCACAATAACAATATCCACTAATTTATTAAGTCTTAAGGAAAAGGCAGGATATATTAATCCATTGTTGAGCGATGGAGAATACTTTGTCCTTAAAATTTCAGATACAGGCGCAGGCATTCCTGATGGGATAAGAGATAGGATATTCGAACCATTTTTTACAACTAAGGAGCAGGGGAAAGGAACTGGTTTGGGTCTGGCAATGGTTTATGGGATTATTAAAGAACATAAAGGGTTGATTGATGTAAATAGCGAGATTGGCAAGGGCACAACCTTTGAGATATATCTGCCGGTTTATCGGGCTATCAGTATTGAACCCGGGAAACGTTCAGCGCCTTCGACTGAATCCAAAAAGAATATATTGGTGATCGATGATGAAGAGTATGTGCTTAATTATATAAAAGAGATACTCGATGCTAAGGGTTACAAGGTTTTTGTTACTGATAATCCTATTTATGCATTTGATATGTTTAAGGAGATTGTAGATAGTGTAAGTGTTGTTATAACCGATATAGTTATGCCTATTTTAGACGGCAGAGAATTAGTCAAACAATTCAAAGCAGTTAAGCCTTCTGTACAGATTATTGCAATTTCAGGCCATGACATTAGCGCTAAAGAGGATAAAAACATAGATGCCTTTATAACCAAGCCTTTTACGAGGGATGTTTTAGTCGCTGCCGTTGACAGCGCTCTTAGGGCAGAAGTCAGGCAGATTTAGTCTTCGTCTCCATTTATTCAAAGCAGATAAACTGTCTATGTCATACCATTGCGGAAGCGCAACATATTTGATTCCTTCTTTTTTTGCTATGGAGACAGTGTCTTTAAATGCGCTGGAACTGCCCCATCTGATGCTTTTAAATAATACTTTTTGAGGGTTTTTCATGCCGATGAGATAATACCCACCGTCCTCAGAGGGGCCTATAACAAGGTCATAGTTGTCCAGTTCTGAAAACGTCCTCGTAATAAAGGAGAGTGGAAGATCAGGCGAGTCTGCGCCAATTAGTGTAACCTTATAGTATCCTTTTTTAAAAAGCCATTGGATGGCATTAAGCATCCTTTCACCGATGTCTCCGCTGCTCTGAGGATGGTATCTAATGTTATCATTCCAGTTAAGGGGTTCTTTGCCTTTATAGAAACCATAGATGTCTATATTTTTGAGTTCAGAAATATTCAACAATGTCGTATTGAGCATAGAGATGTAAGCCCTGAGAGCAGCTCCCTTGCCCACTTCTTTTGCAAGACGGGTCTTGACCCTGCCGTATTCAGGTATTCTGAACATGATGCCCAGTGCAGATGGATTAGCGGCCATTGTTTTTTTGAAATATCTCTTTAAATTTCGGCTTTAACGCTAATGGCAAAAGCATTGCTGCTGACGCTATGACGATGCCGATAATAATGCCCTTTATATTGCCGCTGATAATCAATTCTCCCATCGAACTCCCAAAGGCAACATATGCAATACAGGCAGGGAGCATAAATACAAATGTGCTCCACAAGTAATGTATAAATGGAATGGGTGTGACACCGAAGAGATAATTCAAAACAGGGAATGGGAAAATAGGGATTAATCTTGCAAAGGCAACTGCCTTCCAGCCGTGTTTTGCCACCTGATCTCCAAGCCGTTTCCGTACAGTATAGGTGAACCTCTCCTTTATGGCATTGCCAATGATATACCTTGCGAGCAGAAAAGAAACCGATGCGCCGATGGTAGCGCCTGTGATTGAAAAGACCACTCCCATGAACGGTCCCCAGATAAAGCCGGCGCCGAGTGTGAGCGCAAGGCTTGATATAAACAGGCTGGGGCCTATTGCATAGATGAGGATAAATAGAAGCGGCGCTGTTACACTATGCCCCTCGATAAATTCAATTATTGACTCAAGGGATATGTGCCCTGTTTTTCTCAGAAATGTTGTAGCGAGGATGAGTATTATGAGGATAAGCCCACTGATAAAAGACTTGCCTTTGAGCCTGAAGTGCATTGCGAGGAGGAATCTGTTTAGCCATTTCCTTTGTGAGGGGATTGCCTCTTCAATGGGTTTTATCCCGTTCATAAATTCAAGTATATGGGATGTCCTTTTGCCATTTTTTAAGAATTTATTCTTACAGCCCATGCAGTATGTGATAATATCCCTGTTGCCTGCATCTGTAATCACAGCGCCGGCAAATGTGTCGGATAATTCCTTTGATGTATCATGCAGCCCTCCGCCGAGTCCGCAGCATGATGGATAAGGAGGCTCTATAATATCAGAGGCGTTTTTCTTAAGGATATTTCTTGCTTTCTCCTGTATGCCTTCAAACATGTAAGACGGGCATGGATGGTGAAGGTAAACCTGTGAATGGGTGAATCGGTAAATGTGTGAATGGGTATCAGACAGCACCTCCATGATATGTTCTGCACTGATCTCCGGCAAATAAAGGGAAAATATCTTTTTGCAGTTTACGCACCCTGTTATCACGCGCCTGATTCCGTGTTTTCTGAGTCTTTCCCTAATCCTTTCCGCAGCCTTTTGAACCTCGTCAATATCTCCTATCTGGAATGAGCTGTCAAAGCAGCAGTCAAGCACGATACCCACTTTGCAGTTCAGGTGTTTGTTTAAAAGCCTGATAGTTTTTTTTATGATATCTGGTTCCGTGCCGGATAGGGCGCATCCCGGCCAAAAGATAATTTCTGCCCTCTCATAATATGAAAACGGGAATCTGTGCCCTTTCCTTGCAAAGGCATTTGCTGATTTTACTGAGTCTTTAATATTTTCGGAGAGCCTATTTTCTTTTATCAGCCTGTGTCTTGTGCTGAGTATCGCATCAGACGGCAAAAGCCTTAGTGGACATAAGATATTGCAAGCCCTGCAATTTGTGCATAGAAATACATCTTCAGAACCTTTAGAGATAATCATGTCAGGCGTGCCGCATTTTTCTAAAAATGGACACGCTTTTTTGCATTTCCCGCAGGAATTGCAGTTTGTTAAAAAGTCCCCTGTTTTTATTGACTCTTGACTCACGACCCCTGACTTATCTAACGATATTTCCAAAGCACCCAGACCCCTTTAATGCAGTGCAGCCGTAACAGTGTTCTCCAACTAAAATGTCATTGCCTGTAAGTGTATCTATATTAAGTTCCTTTAGCGAGCCTTGTAATGGCATATTCAATGCATTGTTAAAGTCGCAGTCATAGATTTTCCCATCCCATCCGATATTTAAAATATACCGGCACATGAGTCCATCAAGAGTTGCAGGATTAAAGTTTGAAGAAAGGGTATTCATATACTGTTTGTAATTGTTATGACTCTCGAGCACTTTCATGAATCTGCCGATAGGCATGTTGTTAAGGATAAACAGCTTGTGGAAAAAAATCCCGTATTCCTTTGAGAGATAACTTCTATATCGTTTCTCGGCCAAGCATTGCAATTCAGGAAGCATAAATTCTGATGGATTATGAACAAGGTGAAGCGGAATCTCATATCCGTAACCTATATCATTTAGGACCTTTAATGTTTGAATTGATTTTTCAAAAACCCCTTTGCCTCTCTGGCAATTTGTCTTTTCTCTGAATGTATCAGGCAGAGAACAGATAAGTTCAACTTTATAATCTTTTAACGTTTTTATCATGGGTTCCTTAAGCAATAGGGCGGTAAGATTGCTTCTAAAAGATATGGCATTTACATAAAATGAACACTTTGATATAAAGTCCTCTATATTCGGATGAAGCTCAGGTGCGCCTCCGGTTATGTCAAGAGACAGTCCAGCCCTGCCTTTCAGCACGGCGATTATTTCTTCCATAGTGCCCCATGCCATTATATCGGCGCTGTCAGGTGAGGCGCTCACATGACAGTGAATGCATGATTGGTTGCACAGATTTCCGATATTAACCTGAATAATACTGATAACGTCTTTTTTAAGCCCTTTGCCAAGGCTTTTTAAACCGTCGTTGAAAGACTGCTCCGCGCTGACCGGCAGGCTCATACAGAATCGGCGTGTTTCCATCTATCTATAAAATTTCATAAGAGCAAAAGGACTTATTCCAGCCATAAACAATAATGCAATGACTACATTTCTAATGCTCACTGCAACCGGAGACAACGGAATCCCCTTTTGTATTCTTCTTGAGGAGGCTGTAACAGGCAGGGGGATATATTTAAGCCTTCCAAATTTCCTGATTCTTATCGACATATCAATATCTTCAAGGAATGGATATTCCCTGAATCCGCCCAGCTTCTGAAAAATATCTCTCCTTATAAAAACCGCCTGATCTCCATAAGGTAATGAGAAAAACCGTGCGCGAAAGTTGGCGAATAGCTCTACAAGGCGTGTGGAGATAGAATTATCGTCAAAGGCGAGTTTGAAAAATCCCCCGCTGTAATCCTGCAGAAACTCTTGTGTGAATATTTGCCATGGCATGAGAGATTCATGAAATCGTGAATCGGCGTGCAGGAAGAGGAGCAAATCTCCATTTGCATGAGAGGCGCCCATGTTCATCTGGACGCCCCTGCCTTTTGGAGAATCGACCACTTGTGCACCGGCAGCCTTTGCAACTTCTTTTGTCCTGTCAGTGCTTCCGCCGTCAACGACGATAATTTCAACAGGATTCAGCCTTTTAGCAGACTCTATGCAAGCCCTGATATTATTCTCTTCGTTTAAAGCAGGAATTACGACTGATATATTTTTCTGGCTTCTGCTTTCTGACTTCTGTCTTCTGGCTTCTGTCATCTTCTCTTTATCAGCATCTCTTTATAAGGCCAGCCTGCTATCCCACCTTCAAGGATATATAACCTATTTTCAGGAACATCCTTTGATTTGAGATAGTCATAGGTATTGCTTGCGCCGCTTCCGCCTCTTGGGCATATGATTACAACATCATCTTTTGATGCCTGTATTATAGGAATTGTCTTATCAAGCCTCTTTTTTTCTTCATCCGTCTTTGCTGGATAGGCATTAGTCTCTATGGAGTCTTTGAAATGGTGTTTCTCGAACTCATCCTTTGGCTGAATGTCAACGATAATCATCTTTTTCCCTGATTCAAGCCACTTCTTAAACTCATCTGCCTTCACCATATTTGCAGCAAAAGCTGAAGTAGTTAATACGAAAACAAAAGCCATTGCCAAAACAAGATATTTTCTCATGTCAACCCCCGATGGTTTTATTTTTATAAGCAATACCTACAGTTTCTTAAAGCATATCTTATATCCTATATGGATTTCCAATAGTTAATTGCTATGAACCGAAATAAAACGATAGGGAAAAGCTATATTTCAAAGAAGCGGTAAGAATGGGTTTCTGAAGCTCCTGAACGGAGGAGACTTATCCTTACCGTTTCTTTTTTATATATTCCAAAAGCAGGTTGTATACGGCGGGAAGGGTTCTTTTTTTGTGGGTAATAATATAGAACTTTCTTTTCATATGAATATCTGTGATTTTTATTTTTTTGAATATCCTATGCGTGAGTTCATCTTTCACTGAATGCCTTGATAGTATCGCCGTGCCCATGCCTGCCTTTACAGCCTGTTTTATCGCGTCCGTGGAGCCAAAGATGCCTGCAATCTTTATATTTTCGAGTGCAATCCCTTTGCCTTCCAGTATCTTTTCTGTTTCCCTGCGGGTTCCTGAGCCTTCCTCCCTTAAAACCATAGGATATTTAACCAGGTCTTTTAACGGCATCTTGTCTTTATCTATCAATGAGAGAGAAGATACAGCAATCAGCTCATCTTCCATGAGCGGGATATAATTTACCTGACTGTTTGTAAGCTTTGCGCCTACTATTCCGATGAGGAGATTATGCTTTGCGATCTTTTCAATGATCTCTTTTGAGTCTGCTATAAGAATTTGAAATGAAATCGCCTGATATTTTTTCCGAAATCCAGCCATTATTGACGGCATGAGATATGTCCCAGGAATGGTGCTTGCGCCTATGATCAGTTCTCCTGAAATCTCTTTTTTAAAGCGGCCGATAGCATCTTTAATATTGCCGATCTTTTCTATGATTTCTGTTGCATGGACATAAAGCGCCTCTGCTTCTTTGGTGGGAATGATCGTCCTACCCAATCTGTCAAAAAGCTTGCAATCAAGTTCTTCTTCCAATGATTTTACGTGGTCGCTGATCGTAGGCTGTGTGAGATGTATATCTTCCGATGCATTGGAGAAGCTCCTGTTCTTAAATACAGATGCGAATACCTTTAACTGATGTATATCCATGTATAAATTTTAACACTTTGACCGCTTTTATTAAAACATGATAAATTAACAAATATGGATCCGATTACCCACGCATTGTCAGGTGCAGTAATCCATCAGCTTGGCTTCAAAAGAAAGGCTGCGTTATTTGTAATCATTCTTTCGGCTATTGCTCCTGACTTCGATTATATAACCAGACTATGGGGTGCTGATGTTTTCTTAAGATACCATAGAGGCATTACACACGGAATCCTTGCCCTCGCATTATTCCCAGCCATGGTAGCGTTTATTTTTAGAAAGAAGGGCGGGTTTTTCTATTATTATTCCATTTCCTTCCTTGCCTATGGCATACATCTGTTGATGGATTTAACAAACCAATACGGCACGAGGATACTGTCTCCACTTGACTGGAATCAGTATTCACTTGACCTCACTTTTATAATCGACCCTTATATAACCATTGGCTTGTTGCTCTGTATTATTGCTGGAAAAGCGAACAGAAAGAGGGCAACAATAATTGCCATTTGCGCAGTAATATTATTTGCCGGTTATGTTTTCGGTAGGTCATATTTACAGAAGCAGACAATGCAATTTTTGAAGACGAAAATGGATGCCAATATTTATAAGGTTTATCCCCTTCCCAATGATTTTCTGAGATGGTGGTTCATCATAAAGTCAGGGGATGAGATCAATGCAGGTTTTGCAGATATGTTCACTAAAAAGATTTGTGTTCATGATAAATACAGACTCGACAGTGATAACACTGCAATACAGGAGTCAAAGAAAGACAGGGTAGTTCAAAATTTTCTCTACTTTGCAAAATATCCGTATGCAGAAGTAAAACCGGAAGGTAATAAGACGATAGTTACATGGAAAGAGTTGTCATGCTCTTTTATGGCAGGGGAGAGGTTTTTTGCACAGTTTGTGAGCATCTATGAGAGTTTGTGAAATCTTTACGAGCATTCAGGGCGAGTCAACATATGCCGGTCTTCCATGTGTCTTCGTAAGACTGACAGGCTGTAACCTTAGATGTGCATATTGCGATACAACATATGCCTATGATGAAGGCATCGAAATGTCAGAAAATGAGATTGTAGAGAAGGTCAGAGAGCACGGGATAAAACTCGTGGAGATCACCGGTGGTGAACCATTGCTGCAAAAAGATGTGCTCCATCTGATGACAGCGTTATTTGACAGTGGTTTCACTGTCCTGCTCGAAACAAATGGCAGTGTAAGCATAAAGGATGTGGATAAAAGAGTCATTATTATAATGGATATCAAAACCCCTAAAAGCGGGATGTTTGAAGAGATGGATTTAATGAATCTGAAACATCTAAAGCCTCACGATGAGGTTAAATTTGTTGTTATGGACAGGGAAGATTACGAGTGGGTAGTGGAGTTTATAAAGGATTATGGATTAGCTGAGAAATGTAAAATTCTTCTTTCGCCTGCCTTTGGAATGCTTTCTTCAGAAAGCCTCTCAAAATGGATAATAGAGGATAAGCTTTCTGTGCGGCTTAATATGCAGTTGCATAAATATATCTACGGGCATGATAAAAGAAGGGTCTAATTAAAATTATCCAAGCCTTGAAAAATTTACTATTTGCTGTGACAATGTTTGAATATTTTTAATCAACGATAGGCGGTTCTGTTTGATCTCCTCTGATTTGTCCATCACAAGCACCGTATCAAAAAATTTATTAATAGGCTCCGTTAGTGTTGTTAATGCCTTGATTGCTTCATAGTATTTTTCAGCATTAAGCAACGAATATATTTGAGGCGCTACGGATTCTGTTTCTTTATAAAGGATTGTCTCCTCTTCCTGAACAAATAGGTCGCTGTTTGTAGGGGGAACATCATTCTTGGGCGCTATATTATTTATCCTTTTAATGGCGAGCAGGAAGGGCTCATAATCACTGTCTTCTTTAAATTTCTGTATAGCATCGAGCCGATCCAGTACTGTGCAAAGCGGCCTATCTTTTATAAAGTCTATTATCGCTGCTATGGAGTCCTGTGAATAGGCTGCTGACAAAAATAACGGCTCTATTCTTTGTTCGAAAAATCTCATTATGTCTTCCAAAACTTCCCGAATGTTGTCAATATTTAGTGTTTGTAATGCTGCTGTCACAAGCTCTGAAATGTTCAGGTTGTATCTCTTCTCCATAAGAATAGAAATTATGCCAATGGCCTGTCTTCTCAGGGCAAATGGATCTTCAGCGCCTGTAGGCTTGAGTCCAAGCATAAAAAACGATGCGATATTGTCCAGTTTGTCCGAAAGACTGAGGACAGATCCTGAATCACTTTCTGGAAGCCTGTCTCCTGAGTGCGCAGGCAGATACTGCTCTTTTAGAGCCTTTGATATTTTCTGATTATAGCCGTTATGCATCGCATAATAATTCCCCATTATCCCTTGCAATTCAGGGAACTCCCTTACAACGCCTGAAACAAGGTCTGTTTTTGACAAAAGGGCTGCAGTATGTATATCTACTCTTTTTTCTGGAAAGCATCGGTCTGCAATGTAGTTTGCAATAGAAACTATACGCAGGCTCTTGTCATAAAGGCTGCCGAGTCTTTCATGGTAAATGACCTTTTTCAGTCCATCCAGTCGGTCATTCAGGTTTATTTTCTTGTCTTCTTCATAATAAAATTTTGCGTCTTCAAAGCGTGCCTTGATTACCTTTTCAGCACCTTTTCTAACAGTTTCAGCATTGTCCTGTCTTGTATTGCTGACAGCAATAAAATAATTTTTGAGCCTGCCCTGACTGTCTTTCAGGGCAAAATATTTCTGGTGCCCCCTCATTACTGTTATTAGCAATTCTTTGGGGAGAGGCAGGTAATCAGGCGAAAATGCGCCGAGAACCGGCATTGGATGTTCTACAAGGAAGGAGACATGTTGAAGCAGTTCTGGATCTTCAACCACAGAGGCGTCAACTGAAGATGACAGTTTGTTTGCAGCATCCATTATCATCTTTTTTCTTTCCTCATCGTCCAGCATAACAAAATTATTCCTCAAGAGATTAAGATAAGTTTTACAGTCCTTTATTTCAAAGGCTGCGGGAGACAGAAATCTGTGGCCCCTTGTCATGTTGCTGCTTTTTATGCCGTCTATTTCGAAAGCAATCTTTTTGTTGTTGAATATAGACATTATCCAGTGGATCGGCCTCACGAATTTAAAACTACCGTTGCCCCAGCGCATTGATTTTGGAAAATTCAGAGAGATGATTATCTTCGGCAGAATCTCGTGAAGAAGGGATTCGGTCTCCTGAGCACTCTCTTTCACAACAGCTACTACATATGTGCCTTTCCCTTTTTCTTTTCTTACCAGTTCTTCGATATTTACCCCATGTGTTTTAGCAAAAGCTTCCGCTGCCTTGGTTGGTTTTCCATTTCTGTCGAATGCAGCATTCACAGGAGGCCCCCATATCTCTTTTTCTGATGCCTCTTGCAATGCATCTATTTCAGAAATGAGCGCTAACCGTCTTGGTGTAGCATATGTCTTTAGAGATTTAAAGGACAACCTGTAATCAGAAAGTATTTTAGCCGCATTTTCTTTTAGTTTAGTTATCGCATCAGGCAGGAATCTTGCCGGGATTTCTTCTGTTCCAATTTCCAGAATAAGCATATTGTCGGCAACATATGGTTTTTCATCTGTCTTTTGCATCTCTGTCATAATTACCTCTTCAGAAGGGGAAAACCCATTTCTTCCCTTTGTCTCAAAAATGCCTCTGCACAAAGTTTTGCCAGCGCTCTTACTCTTGCAATGTATCCTGTTCTTTCCGTAACAGACAGGACTCCCCTTGCATCGAGGAGATTGAAAGTATGGGAGCACTTAAGACAGAATTCGTAAGAAGGAAGAACGAGTCCCAGTTCATTCATCCGCTTTGATTCTTTTTCATATGCGTCAAACTGTTTGACCAGCAAATCCGTATCAGCAAAATCAAAATTAAATTTGGAGAACTCTATCTCTCCCTGTTTATGTATTTCTCCGTATTTAATTCCTTTGCACCACTCCAAATCAAACAGGTTGTCTATCTCTTGCAGGTACATTGCGATTCTTTCAAGGCCATATGTTATTTCAACTGAAACAGGCGAAAGGTCTATACCGCCTACTTGCTGGAAATATGTGAACTGTGTGATCTCCATTCCGTCAAGCCACACCTCCCATCCAAGCCCCCATGCTCCGAGGGTGGGCGATTCCCAGTCATCTTCCACAAAACGAATGTCATGTTTTAATGTATCGATCCCGAGATGTGACAGGCTTTCGAGGTATATATCCTGACTCTCAAGAGGCGATGGTTTTAATATCACCTGATACTGATAGTAGTGCTGGAGTCTATTGGGATTTTCTCCATATCTGCCGTCTGTAGGCCTCCTTGAAGGCTCTACATATGCTGCTCTCCATGGCTCAGGACCTAAAACCCTGAAGAAGGTGGCGGGATGGAAGGTGCCTGCCCCAACTTCTATATCATAAGGCTGGAGTAGCATGCAGCCGTTTTTCGACCAGAATTCGTGTAGTTTTAATATTATATCCTGAAAATACATAGCGTGGTTTTATCTAATTACAAGAATGAACATGTTATATGAAAAACAAATCCTTTGTCAAACATCATATGGATTGTGTATACTATCACAACATAAGCATAACATAGGCTGCATAGAATCCCTCAGAGGATTATCCCTTTAGGCCCTGAGGGTTTTTATTTGAAGCAATTAAGGAGAGTTGAAACAATGAAATTTGAGGAATTCGTTTTAAGCAAAGAGACATTAAAGGCCATATCCGAAATAGGATTCGAGGAGCCGACCCCGATTCAGGTCTCTGCCATACCGTTGCTTATGGAGGGGCAGGATGTTATCGGACAGGCTCAGACAGGCACAGGAAAGACCGCTGCCTTTGGTATTCCTATTGTTGAGAAATGCCAGAAAGGCAAAAGTCCTTTTGCTATTATACTGGAGCCTACAAGGGAGCTTGCAGTACAAGTTTCTCAGGAAATTAATACGATAGGCAAGTTCAAAAAGATTAATGTCCTGCCTGTTTATGGAGGCACTTCTATTGAAAGGCAGATAAAAGCGCTGCAGCGCGGCGTGAATGTTGTCGTTGGAACGCCGGGCCGTGTAATAGACCATATAAACAGAAAGACCCTTTCGCTTTCGGATATAAAGATTGTAGTTCTCGATGAAGCGGATGAGATGCTGAACATGGGCTTCATTGACGATATAGAGACCATACTTAAATCAACTCCCCAAGAAAGGCAGACCCTTTTGTTTTCAGCAACGATACCTGAGCCTATACTTGATATCTCGAAGAAATATCTGAACCATCCAAAAAAGATTAAGGTCAATACTAAGGATGTCGTTGTGCCAAAAATAAAACAGGTTTTTTACGAGGTTCGCGAGGAGGATAAGACAAATGCCCTTTCGCGGCTCATAGATGTAGAAGACCCTAAACTTGCCATAGTTTTCTGTCATACAAAGCGTGAGGTGGATAATGTTTCGATGAAGCTTGCGCAGATGGGATATAATTCAGGCGCTCTTCATGGCGACTACACTCAGGCACGCAGGGATGAGGTTATGGAAAAGTTCAAGAAAGGAATGCTCGATATTCTTGTAGCGACAGATGTTGCTGCCAGAGGACTGGATATCCAGAATGTAACCCATGTGATTAATTACAGCATACCGCAAAATCCTGAGAGCTATGTGCACCGCGTAGGCAGAACAGGAAGGGCAGGGAAGTCAGGCATCGCAATTACTTTTGTAACACCCAGGGAATACCGCCATCTGAGGCTTATAGAAAAGACCGCAAAGACCGTCATTGACAGGCAGAAGCTTCCTTCAGCCAGAGATGTGATCAAGGCGAGGGAGAAAAATATAGTTAATGACATATCAGAGATAATAAAGGGTGAGAGACACGCCGTCTATTTAGCAGCCGTTAAAGAATTGGCAGAGAATTACAGTTTCGGCGATATAGCTGCTGCAGCCTTGTATGCAGCATATGGAGAAATAAAAGAAACTGCTATAGAGGAAACAACAACCGCTAAACAAGGAATGGCAAGGCTTTTTATGACAATAGGCAGAAAGGACAGTATAAAAGTGCCCGATATTGTGAAGTCCATTGCTTCTGAGGCTAATATCCCTTACAGCAAGATCGGGAATATTGATGTTTTAGAAAAGTTCACCTTTGTGGAAGTTCCTGCAGAGCTCGCAGACAGGGTGATTCGTTCTGTTGACGACATGATGATGAAGGGCAGGAAGGTCAAAATCCAGAAAGCGAAGCCACGCAATTCATAAAAACAAGCATCATTGTTTTTTATAGCTTTCCTTTATTAAATCGAGATATTTCATGAACCACTCAGGCTCTATCGCATCTACAAAGCAAAGCTTTCTGCCTGCAGGGTCTTTTATCACGTTTCCGTTATGGTCTAAAAACAATAGCAGGCAGTCATTTTTAAAGTCATACTGCGTGCCGAGCCTTTCTTCCTCTGATGTAAGCTTCTTTGTAAGGTCAACACGCACGGGTATGAACTCATCCATTATCCTTTTGCCGATAGACGGATTGTCATAGACCGTTTTTTGCAATATCTCGCATCGAGGGCATCCCTTGCCGAAAAAGAAGTCCACGATTATAGGCTTTTTATCGGCCTTTGCCTTTTCCATGCCTTTTTTTAGCGGAATCCATTTTATCTCTGTCGAGGCGAATGCATTTAGCGCGATGAGTGATGCGATTACTATGATCAAAAAGCGGATTGTTTTCATTTTTGCCTCCATAACTTAATTTAACAAGTTACCATTTATTGCTCCGGTTCTAATAACACATCTTTGATAGTATCTATATTCACCACGATGTTGTATCGTTCTCTGAGTTCACGAGTTATATCCTCTTCGCTATGGATGCCCATATCCCTTATCCTTTTGACAAAGCCGGCAAGGTCTTCGTAGATGTGCCACGGAAAGATGATCCACCGCCACTTTGTAACCTTGCTGACGAAGTGATCCGGTATGATTGCGGAACAGGTCTTATGTATAAGCACCGCAGTTTTAATATCTTTAGGCTTAAATGTTTTCAGGTATTCAAGAGAAACCCTCAGCGTATCTCCTGTATCGGTTATGTCATCCACAAGCAAAACCTTTTTATTTTTTATATCCGTACAAAGAGGGAATTTGATGACTGCTTTTTCTGTCTCTATTGCAGCAATCCCCCAGTGCTCCACCTTTATTGAAGTAAGGTCTCTCATTAGCAGGTAGTCGCAAAGTATCCTTGCAGGGACATAGCCACCCCTGCCTATTGTTATTACGATATCAGGTTTATAGCCTGAATCCGTTATGTTTTCCGAAAGCTTTTTTGTATCCCTTACGACTCTATTCCATGAAAGGATTTCGCATCTGAATCTTTATTTAGATGGTAAGGACATTGGCCACCTCTTTTGCCGCTTTTATACAATTATATCATTAGTATCTTTTATTTTACTGTATACTAAAAATTACTCGTGAGGCGAATCCTTCACATAGACATGGACGCATTCTTTGCTGCTGTTGAGCAGAAGCGGCATCCCGAATTAATCGGAAAGCCTGTTGTGATTGGCGGTGACGGCGATCCAACCAAGAGAGGTGTTGTGTCAACGGCATCCTATGAGGCACGGAAGTTCGGAATACATTCTGCAATGCCTTTAAGGACTGCCTACAAGCTTTGCCCTGGTGCTGTTTTCCTGCCTGTGGATTACAGGGAGTATTCGAGGATTTCCAGAATAGTTAAAAATATCCCCAAGGAAATATCTCCAATAATGGAAGATGTCGGGATTGACGAGGCATTCCTCGATATATCAAAAATAGAAAAGTCATCAGAAGAGATTGCAAAGGAAATTAAAAAAAGAATAAAGGAAGAGACCGGACTTACATGTTCCATTGGTATTGCCCCAAATAAGCTCCTCGCAAAAATAGCCTCTGATATGCAAAAACCTGACGGCCTGACAATCCTCACAGAAAGAGACATAGCAAGTCATATATGGCCGATGCCTGTGAGAAAGCTGCAGGGTGTAGGACCTAAGACAGAGGCGCATCTTAAAGGCATGGGCATTGAGACCATCGGAAAACTTGCATCAATGCCTATTGATAAGCTCATTGAACATTTTGGTAAATCATTTGGGTATTATCTTTATGAGGCGTCAAGAGGCGTGGATGAAAGTCCATTGATTACTTACTGGGAGCCTAAATCTACGAGCAGAGAAATAACATTTCAGAGGGATACGGACAACTGGCAGTTCATGGCAAAGACCCTCGCGGAGCTTTCAAAAGAGGTTGTTGATGATATGTGTCAAACAGGCTATATAGGTAAAACAGTAACGGTTAAGGTGAAGTTCCACGACTTTAAAATAGTCACAAGGGCAAAGACTCTCGATAATTACACAATTTCCCTTGATGAGATAAGAAAGGCCGCATTTGAGTGCCTCAGCAGGATAGAACTCAAGAAAAAAGTTAGGCTTATAGGCATGAGGATTGGGAAATTAGAAAAGCTGGAGTAATGGAGTGGTGGAGCACAAGTTAATTGACATTTTTCAATGGTCTGCCGTATCATGTAATCAATCCCTGGGGGAGGCTAAAATGCCTGAGAGTTTCCTTTCTGGAAAGACCCCGCTGACCTGATCCGGATAATGCCGGCGTAGGGAATGGGCCGTAGGAATTAGGCATAAGAGAGCTTGATAAAATCCTCTATTCCTTTCAGGGATAGAGGATTTTTGTTTTAGAGGTATTATGAAATTCAAAGTCAACGGCGAAGATTATCGGACAGAAAGAAAGACCATAGCAGGTCTTCTAGAGGAGTTGAATATCATTCCTGAAAGGGTTGCTGTAGAGGTGAACCTTAAGGTTATGAAACGGGCTGATTTTAAAGACTATAGACTGAATGAAGGCGACAGCGTAGAAATAGTTTATTTTGTCGGAGGAGGCCAATATTAGGAGGAAACTATGGAAGATACATTGATAATCAGGGGAATCGAGTTTAAATCTAGGCTCTGGGTAGGAACCGGCAAATACAAAGACTTTGAGGAGACTGCAAAAGCCATTGAGGCGTCTGGAGCTGATGTGGTGACGGTTGCGGTGAGAAGGGTTAATATCATTGACAGGAAATCAGAAAACCTTCTGGATTACATAGACCCAAAGAAATACAAGATTCTTCCGAATACCGCTGGCTGTTATACTGTCGAGGATGCTTTAAGATATTCCCGTCTTGCGAGAGAGGCAGGAGTCTCCGACATGATAAAGCTCGAGGTCATAGGAGATGAAAAGACATTATTTCCGGACACGATAGGCCTTCTGAAGGCGACAGAGATTCTTGCAGAAGAAGGGTTTATAGTTTTCCCATACACAAATGACGATCCCATTATGGCAAAGAGGCTCGAAGATGCAGGAGCTGCTGCGGTCATGCCGCTCGGCGCACCCATAGGTTCAGGACTTGGTATAAGGAATCCGTATAATATAAAGATAATTCTGGAACAGGCAAAGGTTCCGATACTTGTTGATGCGGGCGTTGGCACTGCATCTGATGCAACAATAGCAATGGAGCTGGGATGCGATGCGGTTTTGATAAACACAGCCATTGCAGGCGCAAAAGACCCAATTGTGATGGCAGAGGCTATGAAGCATGCCGTAATTGCAGGAAGGCTGGCGTATCTGGCAGGAAGAATCCAGAAAAAACTTTATGCGTCTGCGAGCAGCCCGATTGAAGGAATGCTGTGAGAGTTGACTTTAAGCTTTATCTGATAACTGACAATAAGTTGTCAGCAGGCGTGGAGGATGCATTAAAGGCCGGAGTAAAGGCAGTTCAACTGAGAGATAAGGAATTGTCAACGAAAGAATTGCTTGCTCTATCTTACAAAATAAGAGAGCTTACAATGCAATATAATGCTAAGTTATTTATTAATGACAGGCTTGATATTGCGATGAGCGTTGATGCTGACGGTGTACATCTCGGGCAGGCGAGTATGCCCGTGCATGCAATAAAAAAGGTTGTCGGCGAAAGGCTTATGATAGGCGTTTCAACTCATAATCTTCAAGAGGCAAAGATTGCTCAAGAAGAGGGAGCGGACTTTATAACCCTTGGTCCTCTTTATCCGACCCCTTTAAAGCTCAAATATGGAAAGCCTATAGGATTGGGAGCGATTAAAGAAGTTGTCAAAAATATCTCGGTTCCGGTTTTTGGAATAGGAGGAATAAAGCCGGAAAATGCAAAAGCAGTTATGAACGCTGGAGCTTATGGAGTTGCGGTTATAAGCGGCATATTATGCGAAAGCGATATTAATACTGCGACAGAGAAATATTTAGAAATATTAGCCGTATAATTAATAGTCAAAGCGGAAGACAAAGCATTGAAGCTGAAATGCTTTGTCTTTCGCATAGCGAAGTTTATGAACAATCAGAGTTAGGAGAAGGACAATGACAAGAATAGAACATGCGCAAAAAGGAATCATTACGGATGAGATGAAGGCAGTTGCAGCATCCGAGGGCATATCGCCCGAGAGTCTTGCCTCTGACATTGCAGAGGGAGTCACGGTTATTGCAAGAAATACACTCCATAATATTAATCCGCTCGGCATAGGTAGAGGCCTGAAGACAAAGATAAACGCAAACATTGGCACATCCAAAGATAAGATCTCATATGACGATGAGATGAAGAAGCTTGAGGCTCTTGTGAAATACGGAGCCGATGCAGTAATGGATTTGTCCACCGGAGGGAACATAAGAGATTTCAGGAATGTGTTGATTAAAAATTCTCCCATCGCAATAGGCACTGTTCCCATTTATGAGGCTGTGGTAAGAACAGCGGAAAAGCAGGGACACATAGCAAAAATGTCTGCTGACGAGCTTTTTGATGTGATTGAAGAGCATGCAAAGGACGGCATTGACTTCGTAACGGTCCACTGTGGAATTACACAGAAGGCAATAGAAAGGCTCAGGGAAGACAGAAGGATTCTCGATGTGGTGAGCAGGGGAGGGGCTTTTCTTCTCGAATGGATGATCTATAACAATAAAGAAAATCCTCTCTATGATCAGTATGATAGGTTGTTGAACATGGCAAAAAAATATGATTTGGCATTAAGTCTCGGAGACGGCTTCAGGCCGGGATGCCTTGCAGATGCCACAGACCGTAGCCAGCTCGAAGAGCTTTTGACCCTCGGAGAACTCAGGGATAAGGCGCTTGAGGCAGGAGTCCAGACCATCATCGAAGGGCCTGGACATGTACCTCTGAATCAGATTGAGATGAATATAAAAATACAGAAAGAGATATGCAAGGGCGCTCCATTCTATGTGCTCGGCCCTCTTGTTACGGACATTGCAATGGGATATGATCATATAGCAGCAGCCATTGGAGGAGCAATCGCAGGAGCAGCAGGCGCTGATTTTTTATGCTATGTTACGCCTGCGGAGCATATAAGGCTTCCGAATATCGAGGATGTAAAAGAGGGGGTTATCGCTTCAAAAATAGCTGCTCACGCTGCCGATATAGCAAAGGGAGTTCAGGGTGCGATAGAAAAGGATAAAAAGATGGCACATTACAGGAAGAATCTCAACTGGGAAGGGCAGATATCTATGAGCTTCAATCCTGAAAAGGTGAGGGAGTGGAGGGGAGAGGTTCCGCCGACACTCCAAGAGGTCTGCAGCATGTGCGGAGAATTCTGCGCTATAAAGACAGTTGAGAGGGCATTGCAGAAAAAGTGATAAAAGGTAAACTCTTATAATTTATCTGCTCCACTCTCTTAGCTTATTGCTTATAAATTCTACGACCTTATTATGTTCTTCTGCGCCGCGGTCTTTAATCCACAACGGTTCTCCGAAGGCAAAATACACTTTTTTAGAGGGGTCTATTTTTCCAAAATCCTTCAGATATTTCCCATTGCCCCATGCATCGGTTTTCAATGCAATCGGGATTACAGGCACATTGGCTTTATGAGCGAGCTTTATCCCAATGGTATTAAATATCTTTGGATCAAAAACAGCCATTCTCGTTGTTTGTGGAAATATAATGATAGACCTGCCTGACTTTAATATTTGGACTCCTCCTTCAAGCACAGCCTTTAAATCGTCACGGGGATTTGTCCGGCCTACAGTGATAGGGTCCCTTGAGCGCATTACATGCTTAAAGACAGGGTATTCTACAAGGCTTTTCTTTACTACAAATGTCACATCCTTTAATGGTTCGATTATTGCAGGAAGTACAAATGTTTCGAGTGTGCTCATATGATTTCCAATAAATACGCATGGGCATTCAAGATTTTTGAAATTATCAATGCCTGTTATTTCGATTTCGATTCCAACGCTCTCAAGAGCGCGTAATATGCTGAAGCTGCTCTTAGCCCATTCCGCATTGTCATATTTGAAATGCTTTGCCTTAAAACTTGCCTTCAAGACAATCAGTATGCCCTTGCTGTAAAAACTGAATGAAGTCGCTATTTTTGATAGCAGCGAGATCTTGTTAAGACTTGTTTTATAGTAGCTGTTTCTTATTATAAGCCCTTCCAAAACAATCCTCCTTATTGTATTTTTTCTTTACAATGGCTCTTTGAAAAGTATGAGCAATTCGTCAAACTGTTTCAACTTGTCATCGCCGAATCTGCAGATAAGTTCCCTTATTTTCCATACAGGCTTTTCCGCAGTGAGACTGTTTTCATCCTTTGAATAAAATTTATCGGCAAAACAGATGATTTTTTCTTCGAGGGACAATGGTATCATATGCCTTTTGGGAAGAGGGAATTTATTGTTTTCAATATCCTCCACTGTCAGTCCGACACCCACATGTCTTTCACAGACGAGGGCATGTTCCGGAAGTCCCTCTCGTTCCAGTATCTCCCTGCCAAGGTAGCCGTGGGATATATACGGGTGATATCCGTAGCATCCGATCTTCGGCGAATAGGTCATGAATATGCCTATGTCATGGAGCAATGCTGCTTCTTCTATAAATTTAATGTTCGGGTTCAATTCCATAACCCTTTCTGCCACTTGCAGTGCCTTTCTAACAACCAGTTTGCTGTGGTGAATCAGAAAGTGATAGGCCTTTGAGTCGGATTCATAGTATTTCTCTATAATACTGATGACATCCATGGAGTATTATAATATAATTCTACTATGGAACTTTCAGAGAATGCATTGAAGGTGTTGAGTGCCCGTTATCTGCTGAGGAATGAAAAGGGCAATGTAGTGGAAACTCCTGAGGAGATGTTCAGGCGGGTTGCCCATAATATCGCAAAGGCCGAGAAACTCTACAACGAAGATGCTGACTACTGGGAAGAAAGATTTTACGAGATAATGGCATCCCTGAGGTTTCTCCCCAATTCGCCAACTCTCATGAATGCAGGGAAATCTCTCGGTCAGCTTGCTGCATGTTTTGTCCTGCCTGTGGAAGATTCCATGAAGAGCATATTCGACACATTGAAGAATGCTGCATTGATACTCCAGAGCGGCGGTGGAACAGGCTTTTCCTTTTCGAGGCTCAGGCCGAGGGCGGATATTGTTAGGTCAACAGGAGGGATTGCGAGCGGTCCTGTGTCTTTTATGAAGATTTACAATACCGCCACAGAGGTTATCAAACAGGGCGGGGCGCGCCGCGGCGCAAACATGGGAATTCTCAGGATAGACCATCCGGATATACTTGAATTCATAAAGGTTAAAAGGAGTGAGGGAGAACTCACCAATTTCAATATTTCTGTCAATGTTACCGATGTATTCATGGAGGCTCTGAAAAATAATGCGGAGTATGACCTGATAAATCCAAGGTCAGGCGAGGCTGTTGAAAGTCTTAAGGCGAGGACTGTCTTTGACGAGCTTGTGGAGAGTGCGTGGGAGACTGGAGACCCGGGATTAATATTCATAGACAGGATTAACATGGCAAATCCAACACCGGGCATCGGCAATTTTGAGAGTACAAATCCATGCGGTGAGCAGCCTCTTCTTCCATTTGAGGCATGCGTGCTCGGCTCGCTGAATTTATCAAAATATGTAAAAGATAGTGTTATAGATTACTCCTTTCTCGAAAATGATATTAAGACCGCTGTGAGATTTCTCGATGATACGATTGATGTTAATATCTATCCTCTTCCTGACATCGAGAGGATGCATAAGGGCAACCGTAAAATAGGGCTTGGAGTTATGGGATGGGCTGATATGCTGATACTCCTCGGAATACCGTATAATCACAAAAAGGCATTTGAGTTTGCGCGGAAGATAATGAAGTTTATAAGGGATAAGGCTCGCGAGGCTTCGGTTGAGCTTGCTGAAAGACGCGGCGTATTCCCGAATTTCAAAGGCTCTATTTATGACGCTCCATGCATGCCGGCGGTCAGGAACGCTACCACAACCACTATTGCGCCTACAGGAACGCTCGCAACCATTGCTGGATGCTCAAGCGGCATAGAGCCTCTGTTTGCCATTGCGTACAAAAGATTTGTCCTTGATACTGAATTGTATGAGATAAACAGGCATTTTATAGAAACAGCCCGAAAGCGTGGATTTTATTCCGAGGTCGTAATAAACAGGATATTTAAGACAGGAATCGCAAAAGGGATAAAAGAGATCCCGGCAGATGTGAGAAAGTTGTTTAAGACAGCTCTTGAAATCCCATTCGAAGACCACATTGAGATGCAGGCAGCCTTTCAGGAATATACAGACAATGCTGTTTCAAAAACCATAAACATACCTCATAAGGCAAAAAAAGAGGATGTAGCACAGGCTTTTCTTTTAGCATACGAAAAAGGTGTAAAGGGGATTACTGTTTTTAGGTATGGCGCAAAGAAAGGGACATTGGTAAAATTTGCGGATTCGGATTGATAAATGTTCTTAATTAAAAAGACAATAGCAGCGTTTCTCCTGCCGCCCGGCATATTTATCTTATTGCTTTATGCAACCGGCTTATGGTTTTTATTCAGAAAAAAGTTTGCAGCAGGCATCATTAATCTTTGTCTCGGTATTTTAATTTATGTGTCTTCAATATCGCCTGTCTCAGACTTTGCAATGAGCAGGCTTGAATCAGGGCTTCGCATTCCTTCAAACCCTCAGGGTGATGTGATAATACTTTTAGGCGGAGGGGTCTATAATAACGCTCCGGACATGAGCGGCACAGGTGTCCCTTCTGGGGAAATGATGGGGAGAATGGTCACTGCAGTGAGACTCCAGAAAATGTTAAAAGTCCCTGTTATTATATCAGGCGGCAAGATACACAAAGACAGGATTGCTGAGGCAGTTATCGTGAAGCGTTTTCTTATAGACCTTGGAGTTCCTGCAAACAAGACTATTACAGAAGAAATAAGCAGAGACACCATGGAAAATGCGATATATTCCTCGGAAATTTGCAGGAAGAATAACTTCAAAAAACCGATCGTTGTAACATCAGCTTATCACATTAACAGGACTGTCTTTAGCTTCAAAAAGGCAAATATGAATATTATCCCATTCCCTGCTAATTTTAAGACATGGAATAATAAAAAATTTGAATGGAAAGACTATCTTCCTGATATCTCAGACCTTGAAAATACTTATACTGCTTTACATGAATATCTTGGAATGCTATTTTATAAACTTGCATATTAGGAGGGAAACTTATGATTTTAGGCGTTAATGTTGATCATGTAGCAACTGTGAGGGAAGCAAGAAAGACATTTGAGCCAGATCCGGTTATGGCTGCGACTCTTGCCATATTAGGGGGCGCTAACGGCATCACTGTTCATCTGAGGGAGGACAGAAGGCATATACACGACAGGGATTTGAAAATGCTTAGGGATGTTGTGCATTGTGAATTGAACCTCGAAATGGCTGCAACAGAGGAGATGGTTCGCATCGCCCGTGATATAAAGCCAGACATGGTTACCCTTGTGCCTGAAAAAAGGCAGGAGCTTACAACAGAAGGCGGATTGAATGTGACTGGGCAGAAGGAACATTTAAAGGAGACGATTAAAAGGATTCACGATTCAGGTATTCCTGTGAGCCTTTTCATAAACCCACATATAATGGATGTTGACATATCCAAAGAGATAAATGCAGACATGATAGAGATACACACTGGACTTTATGCCAATGTAAAAGGCAAAAAGCAGGAAGATGAGCTTCACAGGGTTATGGAGGCAGTAAAGATAGGCAATAATTTAGGACTGCTGGTAAATGCAGGACACGGATTGACCTATTTTAATGTTAAGAGAATTGCTGCAATAGAAGGAATCAGAGGGCTTTATATAGGCCACAGCATTATATCAAGGGCTGTCCTCGTGGGAATAGAAAGGGCGGTCAGGGAGATGAAAAAGCTGATAGTGGCATAACGTCAGAACTGTGAGGCGGCCATCAGCCATCCGCAAGAGTAATTTGTTAGGCAGAAAATATTTATGCGTATATCAGTTTGTTGCCTTTTGGTTTGGGGATTGTATCGCCGAATTCCTTTGCTGTATCAATCCACAATTGAATCGCTTCTTTGGCATTTTTTAATGCCTTTTCAGGAGTTTCTCCATGAGCCATACAGCCCGGAAGTTCCGGCACTTCTGCTATAAAAGCATTGTCTTCATTGCTCCAGTAAATAATAATCTCGTATTTATATTTATACATCAACAGTCCCTCGGAGTTTATATTTCACAATAATGTTCATTACTTGTTTAACTTGTCCGCATGATTGATTTATTACACACGCTCGTTCGATTTTTGAGTTAATTGCGTAAGCAGTTTAAGCCTTTACGGATTCAAAGGTATGTTGTACTTTGTATCGCTTAATTTTTTTTCTTTTAAGCGAAGTTTTTGTTTTGAACGGCATATCTTTATCAATAAAATCGAGTTCGGCGCCGTCTGGGATCGTGTCAATAACTTCAGGATGATCAATAATATGTTTTACAAAGTCAAAGGTGACGCCGATATTTCTTTCAACATATTCTTTTTTTGTCATTTTTTCATTCCTTTCTTAAATCGTTCTTTGTACCATTCCCATCTATCCTTTATGTCTTGTTCAGCATAGGTCAAGGCGTCTTTAAGATTCTGGATGGGGATCGCCTGTTTTGATGCTTCACCTTTCGGCGTTAAAATATCTCGGTGAAAGAAACCATGCGAACAATCGTATCGGACAATAGGATGCCATCTTTCCATAATCCTCGATTCGTATTGAACGACCACATCAGTGATAGCCCTTTTGTTATGGTTATTTATAAACATCCCCCTTGGCCCAATTGCTTCGATGAGAATGATTTTATCTTCTATGTTAACCCTGTAAACGATTCTCAAATCACCTACCGCATATCTGTATTTGCCTTCATGAATTCCTCTAAGCCTTTTGATATGAGGTCATTCAAGTAGATTTTTACTGATTGCTTCAATAGCTTTATTTATCCTTCCCGCTGTTTTATTATCAAGACTTTCATAGTATTTAGCTGCCTTTTTGTGCGAGAAAATTTTATACATTGCGTTTAACTTTTCCCCATGGGATAAACTCATCAAGTTTGCCTTTTTTAATAGCCTTTTCAGCTTCTTCTATCTGCGCCATAAGTTCATGACTGGACAGTATTTCAAGAGTTGCTTCCATTTCTTCTTTTTCTTTTAGGTAATCCATAAAATCAATAGCAACTTTTATTTTTTCATCTGATAGTTCCTCTATTGCTTTTTTAGCTTCTCTCTTTAATGTAGTGCTTTGCATTTTTTCCTCCTTTCACAGTAATCAATAGTAGCTTACCATATCGTAACGGCATGATAGCAATCATTTTTTGCGAGTTCATCGTCTTAAAATATGCTATTGATAAACCATGCAATAAACAGCCAAAAGGCTATACCGATCCAAGTGCTCAGTTCAGTAAATATCACAAATTTTGAAGCAGATTCATTCGAGTAGTAATTCCAACGAGGCTTCCTCTTGCCAAGAGTTGCGATGAAAAGAACGATTTCGCCAGTATAAAAGAAGATGAACTCTACGATTACTTGAAACAAGAATTGCAATATGCTTTTGAAAATAGCTTTTGCTGCACTTTCAGTAATAGCGTCAATCATAATATTCTCCGGTTAACGACCTAAATCAGCGGTGGCTATTAGCCATTCGTACGAGTAATTCGTTAGGCAGCACTTTTTTCCATTTGCAGAAAAGAAACTTCTGACATGCCTGCTTTTTCTTTTGCATGCTCAATGGTCATACTGACAAGATTTCCCTTTTCATCCATGTCAATGTAGAGTTTTTCTGATATTTCTTTTGTCTCAACAACAGAAACATTAGAAAACTCAATCAAGGCAGTATCAGTATCTGAGAAATACCGAATTTTCATTTTCCTTCCTCCTTAAGGTTTCTATCAAAGGAAGCATTATGAACGGTTTCTCCATCCTCTAAAAGGATTACTCTTAAGTATCTCCCCACTTCTTAGATAAATTTTCATTTCCTTATTCTTCCATCGCTCTGAACTTCTGTTTTGACAGGGTTTTTGATTGTATCCAATATCCATTCATCTTTGATTATTGCCCTGTCTGGTCGCTGCCTGATAAATAAAAAATATTGCGTACATTTCATGACTGTATTGTATCATTTTTGCTTTTTTTAATGCAGCGTGGGGGAAGATAGTAGCCTGTTAAACGCTTGAATAGCTTTCCTTAATATAAGAAGTAATAGCACATGAACCGAATTCCGGGGCGGGGGAATCCTACCGCTACGGCTTTTGCTATCCTCGGCATGCAGTAATTCTACAGGGTAGCTATATTATTGTTAAGAAATAGGGGATGTGTCCCTAATTAACTTCTAATTAACTTGACGGCTAACGCCTGAACTCACAGGTGCGGCGGTTGTATCGCCGCATCCTGTGGAGTGATTTGTTACACATTTTATGCCTTTTATTCTTATTGAATTTGATGGTTATTGAATATATTGTAAGAAGTCTAACAATCAAACAATTCCGTATTCTCTGCACTTTTGAAGTATCAAATTTTTATTTTTGCAGTTTTCAAGAATATAGTAATTGTTTTTTAGCGGCTCAATTGTTCCAAGTCCCTTGCTTTTTGTCCCCCAAATCTCAATAAGAATAGTTGGAATGAAATACATATCAAAAGCATCGTTAGGCAATGGTTTTAACCCAATGATTACATCCGAAGTTTCTGGAGATTGAATATAAGTTTTAACACCAGATTTATATTCTCTGTCAACGCCGCCTCTTGTACCACCAGTAAAGCTTACGCTTGTTCTTGCCGTTTTAACCTGTGCCCTGATAATATCTTCACCGCCAGCTTGAAGTTTCCTAACAATTATTATGTCGTAAGGTGACAGAGGTAAATCTACAAGGGAAACATTTTGGTATTTTTTCATTAGGAGACCAGCAACGATATGCTCATTAGCAAAGCCTTCTATTGATGCTTGTCTTCCCGTATCTTCTGTATTTGGCATAGGTTATTTTTGTAAAACGATAATCCAGTCAGTATTTATACGTTCCTCTCTCGGCACTTTTATAAAATGTTTTATAATTTCTGAGGCAAAATAATTTTCAACTTTAAAGCCGATGTTCTTGGCTAACTCAATTATGTATTTCCAGTTTTCAAATAATTCGCCTCGGATTTTATTATTGCCAACAACAACTGCATATTTTCCATCTTTCTTTAAAGCCTTATGCACTTCTAATAAATTCAACCTCATATCATCCAAATATTTGAAAGCTATATATGACCGTCTCGGATCCTTCCTGAAAATTTTTGAGAGTGTCATATCTGCTTCTTTGACTCCAATTTTATGTAATTGCTTATATTCGTTTGATGAAACACTTTCTGTCCCTACATGCTTTTTCTTTAAAGGAGTTAATGAGCCTCTGGTCAATCCCAGCCAGTAGCTTTCAAGTTGATGTGTTCTCGGATAATCTACTGCATTGGCATAAGGGGGAGAGGTGACTGCTAAGTCAAAGTAATCTTTGTAGTTAATATTCCTTGCATCCATCGTATCAGGAAAACTTACCCTTACATCTATTGGGCAGTTTTGAGAAAATTCTATCATTTTTGGGACATTAACTAATATAACTTCTGCAAATCTTTTTAGAGCATCTGCAGGATAAACTTTTTTATTTAATTTCTTCCGTATCACTGTTCTTGTACAATTGTCATCAGCATTAGATATAGAACGAATTATGGAAGAAAAACAAATCCTAAAGAAGTCTTTTATATCTTCTGACGTATCAAGAGCCTCTATAATTTTTTTCAGATACGCCAATTCAAGAATAATTTCTTTATTAAACCAATTGTCTCTATAAGGGAAGACAGGTATGTCTCTCGCGGAAACTTTTGACGGTTTATAGTTCAGTGTGAATCTTAAAAGATATTTTTGAGCAGATTGCAATTCCTTTTCGTCCAAGGGTGTTATCTTCACTTTAGAGAGATAGCGTGAGAATGGGTCAACATCAATGCCGATAGAATGTCTTCCTGACAAAAGAGCTTCGATATTTGTTGTGCCACTGCCAGAGAATGGGTCAAGAATTATATCGCTTTCTTTGGAATATCGTTTAATAAGCCAACGGGGTAATTCAGGAAAAAATTTTGCGGGATATTTATGTAAACCATGAGTAAGAATACTCTGGTCATAACTTATGAATAAAAATCTATCCTTATCCTTAACTGGCAAATCAATAGGTATTTCTCCATCCACTCTAATAATTTTTTCTCCGAATTCATTTATTATTTCTTTGACATTATCAAGTGGTTGATTATAGAACAGATTTACTTGATGTATCTTGCCATTGGAGATGCCATTACGTCTGCCATTTTTTTTGGCAACTTTCGCCTTTATCTCATCTAATGAAATCGGATAAAAAGATGACTGTGCTATGGTTTGCATTTTAATCCTCGCCAAATTATAGCACATTTCATTGTTTCATATCATTTTTTTATTATGTGTAACGATAGAAATAAGGCGCGGGGGCAACCACCCTCGCAAAAAGGCGACGGGCTTATTCCCCGTCGCCTTAATTGACTTGTTAGGCGGACTTGTCACTCTGCCCTTGCTATCAGGATTCACTGGTCATCGTACCCTTTAAGCGATGATACGCAAAAGTTCCCCTGATTCCTTGAATAAAAATTAAGCCCCAAATTAGAGTGACACAGAGCCAGATGATTATGAAGACCGTGCCGAAAACGTATAACCATAAATATGTGAAACCTCTGTCGAGAATATAGACACCGAGTAGCAAGACGGCGGCTACCCGATTTTTCTTACGAACCATGAACGTCAGGACCGAAACAATCACCAATTCCGGCAACATAAAGATGCCCGGAAACAACCAAGGCATAAACAAGTACAGATTGATTTTTATAATGTTGCTCAGATAGATGGATGCAATGAATGCTGGGATGGCAATAGCACTGAGGAGCCAGGCTCTCTTTATGTTTTTTTCTGCTTGGTTGATATCCATCGACGCGCCCTCGACCTTTTACTCGCCTAACAATTAATATACGAGCTACTGTTTCATTTCACTTTTTAAGGCTACTATACCATATTTAAACCAGATATCAAAGAAAAAAATAGTTAAAAACAAAGTTGATATTGGCTGAATAACGTGCTTTATGATATTATGGACTAAAAACGGAGCTCGGATAATATGGAAAATTTGGCCAAGAAGCCTCAGGATATACTCCCTGAGTTTCAAAAGTTTCTTATTCAAAAAGACCTTGTGCCTCAGAAGAATACGCAGTTTTTTGCGTACTGGGTCAATAGATACATAGCCTTTGCCCATGACAAAAAAATCGATCCTTCTTCCTATCAGAAGTCTGCAATCATCGAATTTCTCGATATTTTGCGGTCAGATGAGCGCATCCGCGATTGGCAGTTGCGGCAGGCTGATGATGCTGTCAGACTTTATTATTTTCATTATTTAGGGGACTCAAAAAACTCTGTTTCCGAAACCTCATTTTTTGCCGACCTTCCTTCACTTATAAACGAGGTTGTCCGCATGATAAGACTGCTTCATTATTCATACAGCACCGAGCGCACATATAAGCAATGGATCAATCGCTTTATTACATATTCCCTGCAGTCAGCAGGAAAAACTATCGCTGATCTGAACTCTCAGGATTTCAGGGATTTTCTCAGCCACCTTGCCGTAAAACAGAAAGTCTCCGCTTCAACTCAAAACCAGGCCTTTAATGCCATATTGTTCCTGTTTCGCCATGTGTTGGGTAAAGAAACCGAAGATATGGGCTCCACTGTCAAGGCAAAACGCGGGCAGAAGATGCCTGTTGTTTTGTCCGTTGAGGAAATAGCCAATATATTTTCCCACATGCATGGCCTGAATCTTCTTATGGCAGAGATTATTTACGGCTCCGGCCTTCGCATGATGGAACTTGCGCGTCTCAGGGTAAAAGATATAGATTTCGATGCCGACACTTTATTTATCAGAAGCGGTAAAGGCGATAAAGACCGCTCGACTGTGCTGCCTCTTGCAGTCAAAGAAAGACTGCGCAAACATCTTGAGGTAGTGAAATCCATACACGAAAAGGATCTTGCAAAAGGATTCGGAGAAGTTTTCATGCCCGATGCATTAAACCGTAAATATCCGAATGCCGCTAAGGAATGGGGATGGCAGTATGTATTCCCCTCGTCCAAACTTTCAGTTGACCCCAGAAGCGGAAAGGTTACGCGTCATCACATCAGCGATAAAACAATTCAGGACCCATTCAAGATTGCGCTCAGAAAATCCGGCATACCCAAACACGCCTCTGTCCATACTCTCCGCCACAGTTTTGCGACCCATCTGCTTCAAGCCGGAGTTAATATAAGAGAGGTTCAGAGTCTTCTTGGACATAAGAATCTTGAGACTACCATGGTTTATACTCATGTGTTGAGAAATATGTCCAACGCTCCGCAAAGCCCGCTCGATGCGCTTTATGGGCAGATGGATAAATGAATCAGGAATGGAGATAAATATATGATTCTCGGTATCGGCACAGACATCGTCGAAATAAGCAGGATTAAAGACGCGGTTGAAAAGTGGGGAGAGCGATTCTTAAAAAAGATATTCACCGAGAATGAAATCTCTTACTGCTATAAAAAGAAAAACCCCTTCCCCCATCTTGCAGCGAGATTTGCCGCAAAAGAGGCGTTCATCAAGGCGTTGTCGACTTCAGCGCACAAAACACAGAGCGCAGAACGAGGACTAAAATTTGCAAACTTAAAAAATATTGAAGTGCTCAATCAGCCCACAGGCAAACCATTCATCAATCTGCTGGGAAGTCTGAAGACATCTTTCCATGACACGTTTATTATCCATATTACTTTGACCCATGAGCACAACTACGCTGTAGCAACAGTTGTTCTTGAAAGAAAAGGGAATTAAAGGGTATAATTTCAAGCTTATCTGAGTGTCAGTGTCAGTTTTCAGTGATAGTTCAGACACTAAACACTGGCACTAATAACTTTTATGTGGAGGATTTTTGTGAATATCATTGTATGTATAAAGCAGGTTCCTGACACAGCAGAGGTAAGGATAAATCCTGCAACAAATACTCTCGTAAGGGAGGGCGTTCCGAGCATTATAAACCCCTATGACCTGCACGCCATAGAAGCAGCTCTCCAGATAAGGGAAATGACCGGTGGGAAGGTCACTGTGATTACCATGGGGCCGCCGCAGGCAGAAGATGCCCTGAGAGAGGCAATATCTATGGGTGTGGATGATGTGAGGCTTGTTTCAGACAGGGCATTTGCAGGCGCTGATACGTGGGCAACATCATATGCACTTTATAAGAGTATAGAGAAATTGGGATACAATATAATCCTTTGCGGGAAACAGGCAATAGATGGGGATACTGCACAGGTTGGTCCGGAGGTGGCTGAATTTCTGAATATCCCTCATATCGCTTATGTAAAGAAAATAGAAACAGTGAGCAATGAATCCATAAAAGTCCAGAGATTGATGGATGAAGGATATGATGTTGTAGAGTCCGAACTCCCTGTCTTATTAACTGTTGTAAAAGAGATTAATACCCCGAGGCTGCCTTCTCTTAAAGGCAAAATGGCGGCAAAAAAGGCTGTAATTACAAAGCTTGATTTGAATGCCATAGGGGCTGAAGAGGAAAATGTCGGATTAAAGGGATCCCCAACACAGGTAAAGAATATATTCGCTCCACAGGCAAAGACAGACAGAAAGATGCTTCAGGGAAGCGTAGAGGAACAGGTGGATGCCCTTGTTCAGGAACTCAGGGGGTTGAAATGCGTATAGTAGTCAATATAGAAAAATGCACTGGATGCGGTTTATGTATTGATTCCTGCCCATTCACATCTATTGAAATTAAAGAAGACAAGGCTTTTATCAATGAATACTGCCAGTTGTGCAGGGCATGCATGAGCGTATGTCCAGAAGGCGCAATAATTGAGATTTCAGAAGAAGGAGATGTTTTTAAGGCTGATATATCTGCCTATAAAGGTGTATGGGTATTCGCAGAGCAGAGGGAAGGTGTCATCGCATCTGTTGCATACGAATTGCTTGGCGCTGGCAGAAAGCTCGCAGACGAATTGAAAACAGAACTCTCTGCTGTTCTTTTTGGTTCAACAGCAGATGAAGCAAAAGAGCTTATAAAATGTGGTGCGGATAAGGTATATCATTGTCCAGACCCGATTTTTGAGAAATTCAATGATGAGCCGTATTCACAACTTCTGACAAATCTCGTGAACGGGCATAAGCCAGAAATACTCCTCGCCGGAGCCACGCCCATTGGCCGTTCATTTATTCCGAGGGTTGCCGCAAGATTAAAAACAGGGCTTACCGCAGACTGCACATCGCTTGAAATAGATAGTGAGACAGGAAATCTTTTGCAGATAAGGCCTGCTTTCGGCGGCAATATAATGGCTACTATACTCTGCCCTAACCATAGACCTCAGATAGCAACAGTAAGACCGAGGGTGATGAAGAGAGGAGAACATAATCCTGACAGAAAGGGAGAGATAGTATCAGTTACAGATAGAAACCTCTCTTGCAGGACTAAAGTCACGGATACAGTAAAAGAGGCATCCCATTGCAAAGTGAACCTTCAGGAGGTAGATATAATTGTTTCCGGTGGAAGGGGGCTCGGTGATGCAAAGGGATTTGAGATGCTTGAAGAACTGGCAGAGTTGCTTGGAGGAGCTGTGGGCGCATCAAGGGCTGCTGTTGATGAGGGGTGGATTGCTTACAGCCATCAGGTTGGACAGACAGGTAAAACAGTATGTCCAAAGATATACATAGCATGCGGGATATCAGGAGCTGTCCAGCACCTTGTTGGCATGCAGTCATCAGATATTATCATCGCTATAAATAAAAATCCTGAGGCGCCAATATTCAATGTGGCAACATATGGGATAGTGGGGGATGTCAATGAGGTTGTGCCATTGCTGATAAAAAAACTCAAAGAGGCAAAAGCGTAAATGAAAACCTGTTTTGTCTTCCCTGGCCAAGGTTCACAGGTTGTTGGTATGGGGAAAGATCTCTATGATAATTTTGATGAAGTGAAGAGACTTTATAGCGATGCATCAGAAGCCCTCGGCTATGATGTTGCAACGCTGAGTTTCAATGGACCTGCCGAGGAGTTGAATAAGACTTACAGAACACAGCCATGTCTTTTGGTTGCGAGCATTGCAGCGTATACAGCACTGACAATAAAAGGCATAAAGCCATTTGCTCTTGCCGGTCACAGTCTTGGAGAGTATTCAGCTCTTGTTGCAGCAGGAAGCTTATCCTTCCGAGATGCCGTGAGAATAACAGAGATAAGGGGAACGATAATGCAAAACGCAGTGCCTGAAGGCAAGGGGCTTATGGCAGCAATACTCGGACTCGAAAGGGAAACAGTTGACGAGATCTGCAGGGGTGTCAAGACAGGCCTTGTATCTGCTGCAAATTATAACTGCCCCGGACAGATTGTCATATCCGGAGAAAAAGCTGCTGTCGAAGAGGCAATGAACATTGCAAAAGAGAAGGGCGCAAAGAGGGCGCTTCCTCTTGCTGTAAGCGTCCCGTCTCATTGTAAATTAATGAAAGATGCAGGCAAAAGGTTTGAAGAGGAATTAAACAAAATAGAGATAAAGAATGCGCAGGTCTCTTTTGTGAACAATGTTGATGCCCGGTTTGTGTCAAATGCCGATGATATAAGAAAATCACTCGTCAGGCAGTTGAGCGAATCGGTTCTTTGGGAGGATTGTGTAAAAACCGTTTTTGCATCAGGCGCGGACACTTTCATTGAGGTTGGCCCGGGTAAGGTTCTTTCAGGGTTAATGAAAAGGATAGAGCCTTCTGCGAAGATGTTTAATGTAGAAAATTTAGAAACACTGAATAAGGTTATATCGGAGTTGTAAATGATTATTGACCTGAAAGGATTGCGACATCCTGACCATATAAGAAAGTTCAGGGATCACTTTGAAGGTCTGTGTGCGGTATACGAGGACATTGCTGTGCATATGGATGACAATGATGAAGACCTGAAGAAGTTTGAGATGTATCTCCGCTCATGCCGCGCAAAATATAAGGTGCGTAAAGAAGATGGTCATTTGAATGTGCATATATCTGCACCGTTCAGTATGTGCGGATGATTAGGCGGTTACTGTAAGGCAAGACTAACTTTTGCAAAATTAATTAGTCGTTAGTGCTTCAGCTTATAAATAAGCTGGGACAGTGAAGGAGAATAAATTGCAATGAAGAAGAGGGTTTCTGTAATAGGTGCAGGAAATGTAGGCGCATCACTTGCTCAGATGATTGTGCATTCAGGAATTGCCAATGTAGTTCTCTTTGATATTGCTGATGGAATGCCGCAAGGAAAGGCGCTTGATCTTTCAGAGGCATGTCCTCTGTGGGGTTCTTCATCTTCCATAATAGGCACAAATGATTACTCTCATACTGAAGGTTCTGATGTTATTGTTGTGACAGCAGGTTTCCCGAGAAAACCCGGAATGAGCAGGGATGACCTCCTCCATGCCAATGCAAAGGTAGTATCAGCGGTGGTCGCAAATACAGCGAAATTATCCCCACAGGCAATCATAATCATTGTTACAAATCCTATGGATGTTATGGCTCAGGTAAGTTTCAAGATATCTGGATTTAATCCTGAGAGGGTTATAGGAATGGGAGGAATCCTTGATTCCGCAAGGTTCAGGACATTTATTGCATGGGAAATGGGTGTTTCTCCAGAGGATGTGGAGGCGCTGGTTCTCGGAGGTCATGGCGATTTAATGGTCCCTATGCCGAGGTTTACAACTGTTAAAGGCATTCCCATTACAGAACTTATTAGCAAGGAAAGAATTGATGCCCTTGTTGAAAGGACGAGACATGGAGGAGCAGAGATCGTCGCGCTTTTAAAAACAGGAAGCGCTTATTATGCGCCTGCAGCCGCTACATATCAGATGGTCAAGGCTATCATTCTCAATGAACACAGGTTGCTTCCATGCGCTGCATATCTCAATGGGAAGTATAGAGTAAACGGTGTTTATACCGGCGTGCCTGTGATGCTCGGCAGTAAGGGAGTGGAAAATATTATAGAACTGAAATTGAATCAGCAGGAGAGAATATATTTTGAAAAATCAGTAACGGCTGTGAAGTCGCTGGTTGATAAATTAAATTTATAAAAAATGTTATGGAGGATTTCATATGGAGAGGACATTATCAATTATTAAACCCGATGCAGTGAAAAAAAATGTGATTGGAGAGATAATCAGCAGATTTGAAAAGAACGGCCTGAGGATTGCCGCAATGAAGAAGATTTGGATGACAAAGGAAGAAGCAAAGGGGTTCTATATCGTTCATAAAGAGAGGCCTTTTTATGATGACCTTACAGATTTCATGTCAGAGGGGCCTATAGTCGTAATGGTGCTGGAAGGCAAGGGCGCTATCGCAAAGAATCGGGAGATAATGGGAGCGACTAATCCTGCAAACGCAGCACCCGGAACAATAAGAAAGGACTTTGCAGAGAATATCGAAAGAAATGCTGTTCACGGCTCTGATGCCCCTGAAACAGCAGCTTTCGAGATAGCCTATTTCTTCTCTGCGTTAGAGCTGTTATAAATGGCATATAAAGACCTCAGAGATTTTATTTCAGTCCTTGAGAAAAGAGGGTTGCTTCATAGGATTAAAACAGAGGTTGATCCTATCCTCGAAATCACAGAGATCACAGACAGAATGTGTAAAAGCCCTGACGGCGGAAAGGCGCTATTCTTTGAGAAGGTAAAAGGCTCTCAATATCCTGTTGTTACAAACCTTTTCGGCTCGTTCGAGAGGATGTGCCTTTCTCTTGAGATCAATCACCTTGATGATGTTGGCAAACGGATAGAAGACCTTCTCAATCAGGCGCCGCCAAAGACATTGATGGAAAAACTGGCAATGCTGCCGAAACTCTTTGAGATGTCGAGATGGCTCCCTAAAACGGTTAAGAGCGCGCCATGTCAGGAAGTGATCGAAAAAGATAATCCGGACATCTCCAGATTTCCTATAATAAAATGCTGGCCCGGAGACGGACAGCCGACTGACGAGGGGAGATTCATCACACTTCCAATGGTATTCACAAAAGACCCTGAGACAGGTAGACCGAACTGCGGTATGTACAGAATTCATATTTATGACAAAACCACAACAGGCATGCACTGGCATATTCATAAAGACGGAGCCCGGCACTACGACAAATACAAAAAGCTGAATCAAAGAATGCCTGCCGCAATAGCCGTAGGAAGCGACCCGGCAGTAATCTATGCTTCAAGCGCACCACTTCCTGAGGCCATTGACGAAATGCTCTTCGCGGGTTTTTTAAGAAAAGAGCCTGTGGAGATGGTGAAATGCATTACATCTGATATCGAAGTTCCTGCAAACAGCGAGCTTGTGGTAGAGGGCTATCTTGAGCCGGGTGAAATGCGGATCGAAGGCCCATTCGGAGACCATACTGGATTCTATTCGGCAGCGGATAATTATCCTGTATTCCGTGTAACCTGTATTACACATCGAAAAGACATGATATATCCAGCAACAATCGTTGGAAAGCCTCCGATGGAAGACTGTTATATGGGCAAGGCAACCGAGAGGATATTCCTGCCGTTGATAAGGCTTGAATTCCCTGAGATAAAAGACATGAATCTTCCGATGGAAGGCGTATTTCACAATGCAGCATTAATCTCGATAAAAAAGAGCTATCCCGGACATGCGAAAAAGATAATTCATGGCTTATGGGGCAAAGGCCAGATGATGTTTGCGAAACTCTTGATCATTGTTGACGACGATGTTGATGTTCAGGATATCTCTTACACTGCATGGCGTGTTTTGAATAATGTGGACTGGAAGCGCGATGTGGTTATTGCAGAAGGGCCTCTCGATGACCTTGACCATGCTGCTAACTTCCCGCGATACGGCTCAAAGATGGGAATTGACGCAACAAGAAAGACGAGAGAAGAGGGTATGATACGCGACTGGCCTGATGAGATTTATATGTCCGAAGAGATAAAGAGACTCGTTGATATGAGATGGAAGGAATACGGGTTTTAGACGTCCAGTCAGACTTTTCAGAGCAATCGTTTCATTATATATTTGTTTGTAGCTTTACTGATGAGTGATTTGTAAAATCAGCTATTATCAGATTGCCTTCTCAAGACGTTCTGCTACCTATACCTTAATTATGGATTGTCGTGGCACGCCTAAACGCCTTGCTTCTTTATCTAATAAATGAATCATCCATAACGGTCTCGCCATGAAATATATTATATCTATCTAAAAATCAAATAGCAAAAGTAAAGACCTGACCCCCTTTTTCCCTTTGCAGAGTATGGGCACTGGATATCTGAGCCGCAAAGTTTTTATCATCGCGCACCTCGCTGCGACTCCTTTGCAAAGTACGCTGCTGCTTTTTTAAATATGTCACGCTCCATCTTTAACTCTGCTATCTCTCGCTTCAGTTGTGCCATCTCCACTTCCTTGTCGTTCAGTTGCCGATGATTCTTCCCTACTTCTGTTAGCTTCCCTTCCTTCTCTGCTTTAACCCAGTGGCTCAATGTTGAAGGCGCTATTGATAACTGCCTCCCTGCTTCTAAAACCGACAACCCTCCTTCTTTAACAAGCTTTACTGCCTCCTGCCTGAATTCCTTCGTGTACTTCCCATATGGTATCCTTTCCATCCCTTCACCTCCATTAAGTTATTTTACCTTAACTTTGGTGTCCACTTTCTTCAGCTTAGCTCACTCTATATCCTTATAAATATAAGTAACCTTAATTGTGTTCGGAGCATTTTCGTCCACTCCAGCCGGCGTAGTATAGGCATTAGCAAAAAGACTGATTCCTCCTTTTTTTAGCCCAGCCTTGATCGGTATCATCGTTAATCCAGAGAGGTCCATTTTTCCCAACATGTTTATATATTGCCGCTATTGCCTGCCGAACTATAACAATAGCGTTGTCGGCAACACTTGCATCAGGAAACAAATCTGTCTCTTGGGAAAAGCGATGAGCACAGTTTTTTCTAAGTTCCTGCAGGTTTAACACCTCTTGCCATATCCCCTGACTCCAATCAAGCTTCGGAAAAGATTTCTCTTCTATTGCCTTGTTTAGATTGTCCTTAAAGCTGTATGAGATTTTCGGTTCTTCAAGCGCGTCTTGGCAGGCAATTTCAAGAGCAATCCATGCTGTCATAAGAGCCCAGCGAACATACGTGCCACGATCCCATCTATTACTTGCTTCATGTGATAGGGCACGAGCGTGTAGGGCATCTGTCCAAATATGATAATGATTATTTTCAATCAACTTTAGCATTTATATTTTTTACATTTTTACACATAACGGCCGAGTTGAGCTGCGGCTGTTGCCGTCAGTCTCGAACGGATTGTTCCCCCGCGCGAGTCAGCGCACGAGGGGACGATTTAATTGGTTTTTTCTTCCATAACAATCCGAGAGAGATACAGCTCAACTCGGCCGTTCCCGACGCGCGCAGCGCGGCGGGAACGCTTTAAATCAGCGGCGGCGTTCACGCCGTCCACTGGAGTGGTTTATTAGAAGCCCTCTTTTTATATTCTATTATAGATGAATTCAGGCATGACCTTCATTAGCCACCCAATAAGTCTCCACCGTTTAGTAATATAAGCATGGTTCTTCTTTCTCTCTATGGTGTTATAAATCTGTTGAGCTGCTTTTTGAGGAGATGCAACCCAGAAAAGTCCATCACCTTTTGCCATTGCTGTATCTACAAACCCCGGCTGAATATCGGTAACCGTAATGGATAATCCTAATTTTGTAACCTTTTTTCGTAAGCCCTCCAGATAGTTTGAAACAAAGGCTTTTGATGCGTTGTATGCAGGAGCGTCACCATCCCCTCTAAGTGCTGATATGGACGAGATGCCTACCAGATGACCAGAACCTTTCGATAAAAAATGATGTATAGCAACATTTGCTATTGCAGTAAAACCAGAGACATTAACATCAATGGTTTCTTTTTCTGGGGACCATTGTAGATCCTTGTTAACATATCCAACTCCAGAACTAATAACAATAATGTCCATCCCTTCCATTTCCGCAATTAGATCTTTGAGTTGATTTATTGCTCCAGCAGTTTGTGAAACATCAATATATTTTGTGAAAAGGCGGTCAGGATTTTTCTTTTTTAAATTATCAAGCAGGTCAGTCCTTCTTCCAGCAAGTCCAATAATTCTTTTCCTATCCCCGATGTTGCTCCAATAATAATTGCTTTCTTTGTCATGTCATCTTTATCTCATTATTGCTTCTAACGACTGAATTAACGGGCGGCTACTCGCCGTCCCGTTGAATGACTCGTTAGATGCTTCTTTGATTCAAATTTCAGGGGGTATTTTTCGGGATGTTCGAGGTTGTCAATTTCAAGGTCAACATCAAGTTCAGTCCAATATAAATGATAGCCATGAAGTAATTGAACGTTTTGTATGGAACTCAATGTCTGGTCTTTAAAATATGGATAATCCTTATAGCTCAGAAAATATTCTTTTTCTTTTACATACAGCCATATGCCGAAAGGCGTTATATTTTCAACGCTTACGGAAATGTCTTTGCCATGCTTTAGTGATTTCATGTTTATGCTCCTCAACAATTTTTTGAATTTCGTTTAATCTTCTTGGAGTTAGCCTATGCGATACAGCCAATGACACTATCGGCTCTATCCAGAATTTAGCCTCTCCATCCTCACACGTCACATGGATATGGATTCTATCTTCTTCATTTGAAAGAAAATAAAATCTATACCCTTTCTCCCTGAAAATTGAAGGACTCATACAGTCTTATTCTACCATTAAAAGATTGAGACAAACCAGATATTAAATATCTTTGCGTCTTGTAATTACCAGATGCCCCATACCCTTGCTCTGTTTGGGCGGTAGAGCTTTCTCAATAGTAACGCGATAGACTTGTTTATCATTTGGGATTATGGGCGTTAATATCCGAAGCTTCTTTGAACCACCTGCCCGGCCCTGCAAAGCATCCATAATATCTTTTAGTCTGTTGTCTATGTCATGAAAAGAAATCGCTGTGCCATCCATGTAGAGCTTTACTCTGAGTTCAAGCTTGTCTGAAGTATTATAAGCTGATATTCCCCCGTTTTCACGGACACTCCAGTTAAGTTAGGCTGCCATAGCCTCC
>JASEGS010000014.1 GCA_030017995.1 Thermodesulfovibrionales bacterium | reverse complement strand
TCCCTATCTCAAACATGCATTACTCCATCACTCATACCCGTGGGCTGAGGAACAAAACACGCACCACATATTCGCAAACTTGGGCAGGGTATTCCCTTATGGCGTTATCATGCAGCAGTTTACAGGCTATACACTCTCATTCCCAGACAACAGCACTGTAACACCTGTGCTGAAAGATACCAAAAAGATCCCGTATCACATCGCCATGGACACCTATCTCGGCGACTACAGCGCACATGCTGATATTATCCTGCCTGTTGAGACATATCTTGAGAGGTGGGAGTATGTGCCGGCATTCTGGACTTGCTATGTGAAAAAGACAAACCTGCGTCAGCCTGTGCTATTTGATATTTCACAGGCACGGGCAGGGAAGTTTGCAAACGGAGCCCTATTTGAAGCAAAGGACCTGCGGGAGATTTACTATGATGTTCTCAACATGATAAATCATGACGGCACTTACACCGGACCTGTGATGAAAGATGGAAAACCGGCAGGCATAAACTGGGGCTACGCATGGGGAACAAGGACATATAAGTTTGATGACAAAGGCAATATCACCGGCTGGGATGATATGGGCAAGGCAGGACCTGCAGACAGCAACGGAATAAGGTATGGCTCAAAGGATGCAGGCGGAAACGGCACTGCTGACCCTTATGGAGTTCTATTCTGGCATAAGATGAGGATAAGGGCAATGGGAGCAATACCTGCCGATGCAGTGTCCGGCTTTAAAGGCGCTGGCGCTGGCGCAGTTGACCCTGACATAGGCCAGCTTATGGTTGAGGCAAACGGCATGTCCTTTGTTGACGCCACTACTGATGAAAAGAGGCTTGACTACCTCATGGCAAACGGCGTCCTTTACAAGACAGACACAAACAATCTTGCGGCAGACCAGACATTGGCATCTGCTCTGACCGTCTCAGGCGGGATAGATATTCTTCCTGGTTCTATGCTTTCAGCAGGGACAATGCTCAAGGCAGGCACACTGATTCCATATCCGGCAGACCAGAAGGCCATCGGCGGAAGCATCTCTGCTAACAGGCTGACTTCGGACCATACAATTGCATCTGATGTGACGCTCACTGGAAACATTATCTCTGCGCCGGGCAGTGTTCTCAGAGAGAAGACAAAACTTAAAGGCAACTCGTCCGTATGGAGCGCACAAGATCGCTCTGCACTTGGCGGAAAGTATGCTGGAGTTAACAAATTCTCAATGGGACCTGTAAATCTTGACGGAGCAGTAGGCACATACAAAGAGAAGTCCGATATTACTGGGGTTCCGGGCAACAGGACAAAGGCAAAGGCAAACCTCAAGGTTCAGGCATTTGCAATTACACTGGCAGGGGTTCCAAGTCCGGGAGAAGGCAAGGAAGGGCTTTCAGCAGAAAGAGGGAATACCACATATCACGGACTTCCTGAATGGGTGCCTCTTGATACATCTCTTGCAAGACCTGAGGATGACCTGTCGCTCATTACCTTTAAGGCAGCCACCTTTACAAAGACAAGACTCTCCAACCAGCCCACGCTCAAAGAGATTATCTGGGAGAATGAGGTGGTAATCAATCCTGAAGATGCAGGCAAGCGCGGCATAAAGAACGGCGACAGGGTTATTGTTGAGGCAAGGCAGAGGACAACAGGCACAACCAGCTACCGTATTGAAAAGGTTGAAGGGCCTGCAAGGGTAACAAAGGGCATCAGACAAGGCGTTGTAGGCATCTGCGGCATATTCGGGCATCAATACTTCGGTAAATATAGCGTTGACGGCAGGTCAAACAGACTGGATTCATCAAGAGCTAAATGGCCTGAACAAAAGCTTCCGGACGATCCTGATGCAAAGTATAAGGGCGAATATGTATGGAGCAAGCCTGACGGACACCAGAATACCGGCATAAACACAGGCAAGGTAATCTGGAGCCTTACCGAACCCATAAGCGGCGGCGCCAACTATCACGGCACAAGAGTCCGCGTTTATAAAAAGGCATAAGGAGGTGACAGACAATGACACAGTATATGTATGCATACGATTCCAATAGATGCGTCCGCTGCTATGCTTGCGAGTCAGCCTGCAAGATGGAAAATCAGGTTCATGTCGGGCACAGTAAAGGAAGCGGTATAGAGCCGATAAAGGTTGATTTCAAAGACCTTAAAGAGCTTGAGAAAAAAGGACCGAGATACCGCAGGGTTCGCACACTCGGAGATGGGCCCGGGACATATTTCCTGTCAATGTCCTGCAACCACTGCAGTGACCCTATATGTTGGAAGGCATGTCCTCTGAAGGGCAAAGACCTATTTGACTCCAGCGGTGCAATTTACAAGGAAAAGACAGTCGGAGCAGTTATAATCCAGAATGGAAAACTCGGCACTCCAAAAAACTGCGATCCTGACAAAGCAAAATGCGGAGGCGCATGCAAACAGGCATGTCCCTATGATGCACCGCAGTGGAACCCTGTATCAAAGGTGATGGAGAAATGCCACCTTTGCGTGTTAACACGACTCAAAAGACCTGATGCTGATGGAGTAAAAAGGCCGGCATGTGTGGATGTATGTATCGGCAGGGCGCTTCAGATAACTGATGATCCGTCAAAACCATACAATCTTGTGCGTAACAATAAAGGCAGATACAAGGGCAAGGAGGCTGATTCTTCAGACGGCGGCGCAACAAAATTTCTTGAGGTTAAACAAGGGATACCTCCTGATGAGCAGCATGCTGATGAATTTACCAGGGACCTTACAAAGGTAGGAGCAGCGCCTCCTGATATTACAAAACCTAATACCATAGTGAGACCAAAGATAGTATGAGTAAGCATATGCAGGGGCATGGCAAACCATGCCCCTGCACCAAAAGGAGGACACCTTGAAAGCGGATTTTAAGACCATAACAGAACTTGACGAAAGGACACTCGGATACAGTTTCCTTTTCAGGAGCTTTATTGAAGAGGCATCTAAAGACTTTATAGAAAACATCAAAGGCAATGACGTCCTGATTTTTCTGCCTTACATAAATGACGATGAAAATATCAAAGCAGGTATAGAACTTATAGAGGGTTATATAAACAAAAAGGTATCCACAGAACACCTCCTTGATGAACTGTCTTCAGAGTATTCCTCACTTTTTATAGGCGCAGGGAAACCCCTTGTCTCTCCATGGGAATCCGTTGCCCTCGGAAGCGGCCGGCTTTTTTCCGTAAACGAAACCTTAGATGTGCGCAAATATTATGCGAAGCACAGACTGCTGCCTGAAAGGCTGAATAAAGAACCTGACGACCATATCGGCTTTGAACTCCAGTTTATGTATATTCTGGCTGATAAAACCGCAAAGGCGCTGGAATCAGAGGATTACAAGAGCGCTGCTGAACTACTTAATGATCAGAAGAAATTTCTTGAAAACCATCTCTGCAAATGGGCAGACCTGTTTGCAGAAGATGTATGCAGCAAGGCAAACAACGATTTTTATATAGGTGCAGCAAAGATTTTAAAGGGCATGATCAGCACGGATTATTTGAGAATCTGCTGGCTGTCAGAAACATTGAAGACAGAAGGAGGATATATAGCATGAAGAGATTTGTTGCAGTTTTCGTAATCCTCTCTTTTCTTTTTCCGATATCCTCATTTGCGTCAGAGTCTGAGATTTTAAAAAGGATTGACGAACTGACAAAAGAATTGAAAAAGATGGATGATGTAAAGAAAGAACTCGAATCTCTAAAAAAACAGGTCGAGGACTTAAAAAAGAAAGACACTGTACAGGAAAAGAAGATAAAGGATGTTGAGAAAACGGCAAAGAAAAGTGAAGGACTCTCAAGATTCGAGATATGGGGAGAATACAGGTTCAAGCTGGACTCTGTTCATGCGCGGTTTGATGATTTCACAGGATTTAGGTGGAATCCTGATATAGGCGCTTTTCAACCAAGACAGTATGGCAAATTCACTGCTCATGATGATACCCTCCTCACAAACCGCCTGCGGCTAAAGATGAGGGTGAAGGCAACAGAAGATGTTGATTTCACAGCAAGGCTTGCTATGTATAAGATATGGGGACAGGAGACATCAGCACCTCTTGACGCCAATGGTTTTATGTCCCAGAATTCAATCCTTTTTGACGGCAACAGCACATATAAGCCTGCTGACAGCGCTTTAAGAGTTGACAGGGCGTATTTTAACTGGTATGACCCCGGGGGATTCCCGGGCATAATATCCATTGGCAGGAGGCCGTCTGCAGGAGGCCCTCCTCTGCATCTCAGGCAAGGCACTGAGCGTGATGCAACACCTGCCGGGCTTGGCGTTGATTATGCGATGGATGGGCTTGTTGTTATTTATAATCCTGACATAGAATCACTGCCTGGATTTAAGGCGCGTCTCTGCTATGGGAAAGGATTTGAGTCAGGGCTTAGAGACGATAATATAAACACCCTTAAGGATGCTACTTTTGCGGGATTTAACTTTGACATATATGAGGATGCAGGGAAAGGGACTCTTGCACAGTTTCAGATATTCAGGGCATTTAATGTCAATGACCTGCCTGAAAGGGCAACCGCCAACATTGGAGACATTGACCATGCGGTAGCACTCTTTATGACAAGGACCTCCGGGGTTGATTGGTTTATATCCGCAGGACTTTCAAAGACACACCCAAAAGATATTTCAGGCTGGAGCGCCCCTGTAGATATGGATGGTGATGGGGTTGTAGATCTCACAATGTCCCCCGGCGGTCTCCTCTATGATGAAGGCGGTGAAAAAAAGGGGCATACCGGATATGCCTTTTATGCGGGACTGAGGATTCCTTATGGCAGAAGCAAGTTCGGATTGGAATACAACTATGGTTCAAAATACTGGATAAACTTTACGCCTTCTGCTGATGACATCTATGGAGGCAAGCTTGCAACAAGGGGGCATGTTGGCGAAGCATACTGGATTTATGATCTGACGAAAAAGCCTGTCTGGAAACTCAGCAAGGTCTTATTCAGGCTCGGCTATCAGCATTATGTATTCAATTACAGCGGAAGCGGCCTGCTGCTCGGCGAACCTAAGGAATTGAGCGGCAACCCAATGCTGCTTTTCCCATCACCGAGGACAATGGATAACATATATGCATCGTTTGATGTGCATTTTTGACGGCTTTGTAAAAAGTCCGAGTTTTTGAGAGGTTGTCATTTTTAGAGGAAAATAAAGGGATGGAGGACAAAGAGTGTTAGGTTTAATTCTGAAAAGGACTGTTCATTACACATCGTATATGCTCGTCTTTTCTCTATTCCTACTGGCTTTTGCGGTCAACACTGCATCGGCCTTTGAGGTGGAGATAGAGTATGACCCTCCTTCTCCAGAGGGGCTTCAGGAGATAGAGTTTAAAGCTGTTGTAAAAGGCGCTGAAGCAAAGAGTTTTTTATGGGATATGGGTGACGGGACAAAGTATAAAGAGCAGGAATTCACGCATGTTTATAAAAGAGGAGGCAGGACATACGATATTACGCTTACTGTAACAGATGCCGCTGGCAAGACAGTAACAAAAAAGATGGTAATAGACATACTAAGAAGAAAGGGCGGTTGACCAACTGCCTAATCGCATCAGGCGATGCGAAGACCGGCAAGGAAGGCATTCGGTGAGGCTATTTAATTTTTTTATCGTATTTTCTCTATTGGTGATTTCTACCCATGCGCATGCTCTTTGCGCATTGACCGACGATCCGGTTTTTGATGTCGATCCTGCAGTTACTGTCATCCGCACTAACGAGCTTGAAGTGTCTGTAAAGATAGATCCGCCGATTGGCATTAATCCGCTGGATGTAAATTTCACTGCAAAGATATTAAAAGGAAAGGCACAGAGTTTTCTATGGGATTTTGGGGACAGCTCCACATGCGCCGGACAGAACTGCACACACACATTTGAGGACCCGGGTTCCTATATTGTAAGGCTTATTATCTCTGGAGAATCAAGTAAGCCTGTGGTAAAGAAGGTAGCGGTCTTTGTGAAGGAAAAGGGGAAAAAGAAATACTGATAGGTTATAGGGTTCCCGTGGGGAGCCAATGAAAGGAGGATGTATGAATGAACGAAGGCTTTTTTTGAAAAACGGTCTTCTGACAATGGCCGGCACAGTAGTAAGTATAGCCGCATTGTCAAAGACGCCAAATGCCGAGGCAGCAGCCGAAACAAAGAAATACGGCATGATAATTGACCTCAACCGCTGCACAGGATGTCAGTCATGCGTTATCGCATGTAAGGCACAGAACAAGACATTGCAGGACAAGTTCAACACAAAGGTGCTTACGATGGAAGACGGCAACTATCCCGAATCAAGGATAGTATTCACGCCGGTACAGTGCAATCAGTGCGAAAATCCGCCTTGCGTGCCTGCATGTCCTGTGAAAGCGACATTTAAACTGCCTAATGGGATTGTTGTAACAGACTGGGACAAGTGTCAGGGCATAGGCGCGTGCGTGCCTGCATGTCCGTATGAGGCTCGTTTTCTCGATACGAGATATAAAGGGCAGGCAGGAGGCAAGGTTGATAAATGCGACTTCTGCATAAACAGGCTTGAGCAGGGCTTGATGCCTGCTTGTGTTGAGGCATGCGAGGCAAGCGCGAGGCTCTTTGGAGACCTTAATGCGCCTGAAGGTGAATTTGCAGAATATCTTAAAAGAACTGACTTGAAGACACGCAAGCCAGATAAGAAGACGAATCCGAATATCAGATATGTGCTGAATCGCCGCAGCGCAAAGGGAGGTTCGCTATGAAAGAAGGTATTATCAAGATTATAGAATCCGGCGTTTCCGTAACCCGTCGCTCATTTATAAGACTTGCTGCTGCAGCAGCAGGAGCGCTTGCCTTCGGAGTTGAAAAGGCACGGGCAGCAGCCAAGAAATATGGGAATTGGCTGAGCCCGCGCAAGGTTCAGAAATCAGCCGCAACCCAGCTTGACAAGGATGTGAAGGTAGTTCACTCCGTCTGCCTCGGGTGTAATGCCAGATGTGGTGTAAGGGCAGTTGTTGATAACGGCAAGCTCGTAAAGCATTCAGGCAATCCGTACCACCCTTATAACACAAGATTTGAGCCAATTCCGTACAATACGCCTGTCAAGGATACTTTGAACATATCCTCCCCTGTCTGCGGAAAATCACAGGATGCGCCGAACTATGCGCATAATCCTTACAGGATTATAAAGCCTTTGAAGAGAGCAGGCGAGAGGGGCTCAGGCAAGTTTGAGCCTATTGAGTGGGAGCAATTGATAAATGAGGTTGCCAGTGGAGGCAAGGTCTTTGCACATTTAGGCGAGGACAGAGTCGTCCCAGGCATAAAGGACTTAAACAAAGACGACCTGATAAATCCCGACGCGCCTGAGCTTGGTTCTGTAAGGAATCAGCTTGTCTTTATAGGAGGCAGGGATCAGAATGCGAGGAAGGAGTTCTCTGACAGGTTTGTGAAAGAGGCGCTCGGCTCTGCAAACCGCATCGGGCATACTGATATCTGCGGCATCGGCTTCAGGCAGGGAAACATGGCATTTACAGAGAGAAAGGATGTTGAGATAAAGGCAGACCCGATGAGTGCTGAATATATCCTCGTATTTGGCTCCAATATCTATGAGGCTCTACAGCCCGGAGTAAACACCTATGGCGCGATGGTAGCAAAGAGGAACTCTGAAGGCAAGGTAAAATTTACAATTGTTGACCCTCGAGCAACCCATGCCTCTACACATGCTGAAAACTGGATACCCATAAAGCCCGGACAGGACGGCGCATTTGCAATGGGCATGATAAGATGGATCATAGAGAACGACCGGTACAATAAGGAATTCCTCACTGCGCCGAATCCAAAGGCTGCTGACAAGAGGGGACACGCCTGCTACTCCAATGCAGCCCACTTAGTGATTGTGGATGACAAGCACAAAAACAACAGGAAATTCCTGAGAATGAGCGATATTGACCCCGCTTTGACAGGTGATGCAGGAAATGCCTTTGTCGTTCTCTCAAAAGACAACATGCCTGTTGCGTTTGATAAGGTTGAAAATGCGGTTCTTGACGCAGAGGCGGCTGTAAAAGACACAGCAGGCAAAGAGATAAAGGTAAAGACCTCCTTCCGCCTTATGAAAGAAGGCGTAATGGAGCGTTCCATTGATGAGTACGCAAAGATTGCAGATGTTGAAAAATCCAAGCTCGAAGAAGTTGCCCGCGAATTTACCTCTCACGGCACAAGGGCTGCTGTTACACAGTATCACGGCGCAGGAAATTATATAAGCGGAACCTATGCATCCTATCCTGTGGCAGTTCTCAATGCGATGGTTGGAAATGTTGACCGGAAGGGAGGATACATGAAAGGCGGAGGCGGCGCAGCCGCATGGAACACCGGCATGTATGACCTCAAGGATTTCGCAGGCAAGAGAAAGCTGCAGGGCCCGATCATCTCAAGAGAGAAGTTTGCCTATGAAAAGACAACAGAATACAAAAAGAACGGCTATCCGTCAAAGAGACCGTGGTTCCCTTTTTCACTGGGCGGTCTTTGTGTTGAGGCAATGAGCGGCATTGACCAGCAATATCCGTATCCCTGCAAGATATTCATCTCCTACTTCTTTAACCCTGTTTATTCAATACCCGGGGGCTATCGCTACATGGAGACATTGAAAAATAGCGATAAAGTGCCGCTCCATGTTTCTATTGATATCGCGATAAATGAGTCAAACATCTTTGCTGACTATATAGTGCCTGATGTTACTTATTCAGAGGGGCACTACGGATTCCTCACACCCCATGCGCCTGCCCTCAAGTTTACAGGAGTGCGCACCCCGACAATTGAGCCTCTTACAGGCACAACATCTGATGGCAGACCATTCTCTGAAGAGACATTCTTAATTGATATCGCAAAGGCGGCAGGGCTGCCCGGCTTCGGAGACAATGCCATCAAAGGTAAAGATGGGAAGATGTATCCGCTCAACAAAGCTGAAGACTATTACCTAAGGGCTATCGCAAATGTTGCAACAGGCGCAAAGGTTTCTCAAGCATCTCAGGAGGAGATGGATTTTGTCGAAAAGAACTACCCTGTTGCAAAACACAAGGATATGCTTCCGGAAAGCGAATGGAAACAGGTCAGTTATACGCTTGCGAGGGGAGGCGTATTTGACAAAAGATACGAAGATGTATTTGATGGTGAAAAGCACAAATTTGGGCTCAAGAGGGTTGTTCTTTATAACGAGGAACTCGCAACCACAAAGAACTCCATCACAGGCGAGTACTTCTCAGGCACGTTGAAACATACGCTTCCGATGACGCCTAAGGGAAGAATAATTGAAGATGCGGATAAAGACTATCCATTCACCGTAATAACATACAAGATGAACCTTCATGCGCAGGCAAGGACAGTGCTTCACAAGTGGTCAATGGAGGTGTTTCCAACGAACTATGTGGAGATGAATGAGGCTGATGCAAAGAGGCTCGGACTCAAAAATATGGACAAGGTAAAGCTCGTCTCAAGGAGCAATCCGAAAGGTGTTGTCGGCAAAGTAAAGGTCACAAAACTCATAAGGCCGGGATGTGTAGGCGTATCGAACCATTATGGCCATACGCAGATGGGCGCTGGCCGCGTGCCTGTGAAGAATGCTGAAACAGTCTTCCTCGGCGGAAAGAAGGTCGCTGACAAGAAAGGCCTTATTCCCAACCCTAAGCACGGAGCAGGCATACAGGCCAATTATGTTACACGGCTTGATGAAGACTTTGCGAATACGCCTATGGTTGATGTTGTAGGAGGCATTCCAGACTTCAGCAGCACGAGGGTGAAGGTTGTAAAGATATAGCAGAAAAGTTGTATCCACATAAGGGATGGCTGGTGAAACAATCGGCTATCCCTTTATTTTTGTCTTGGTCTGCATTATTCATAAATGTCTTCGAAGTTTCTGTTATAATTTTATTGACTTCACTAATTCAGACTAAAAATTATGCGGGAGGCTATGATGAATATAAGGCTCACAGAGCTTTCAAGCTGCGCAGGTTGAGCTTCAAAATTCAGTCCTTCGGACCTGTTCCAGGTGCTGGGGCAGCTGCCAGAAATTACTGACCCCAATGTGCTTGTGGGCACTGCCAATGCAGATGATGCCGGTGTCTACAAGATTACAGATGAGACTGCTGTTGTCCTCACTACTGACTTTTTTACGCCTATTGTTGACGACCCCTATTGGTTCGGGGCTATAGCAGCAGCAAATGCACTTTCAGATGTATGGGCAATGGGCGGCAGGGCTGTTGCTGCATTGAACATTGCCATGTTTCCGCCGCAGCCTGAATTCTTCCCCTATCTTAAAAAGACCATGCAAGGCGGCATTGACAAAATGGCAGAGGCAGGAGTAGCTATAATAGGGGGACATACCATAAGGGACAAAGAACCGAAATTCGGTTATACAGTGATGGGCTTAATCCATCCAGATAAAATCCTCGACAATACAAAGGCCAGAATAGGAGACTCACTTGTACTTACCAAAAAGATCGGTACAGGCATTATCTCCACAGGGGTAAAGGCCGGAAAATGCAGTGATGCTGTGATAGAAGAGTTCATGGCATCTATGGCCGCTCTTAACAAAAGGGCAAGCGAGATAATGCTTGAGATAGGCATAAGCACTGCCACTGACATAACCGGCTTTGGCCTCATCGGGCATCTTAACGAGGTTCTTACTGCGAGCAGATGCAGCGCAAGGCTCTATTCAGGCCGTGTGCCCTTCTTCGAAGATTCATTGAGACTTGCAAGCATGGGTATAATCCCTGGCGGCACATGGGCTAATGTGAAAAGCTTTGCCCAGAATGTAGAGTGGGACAGTGACGTCCCTGAAACCCACAGGGTGTTGATGAATGATGCCCAAACATCAGGCGGGCTTCTCATCTTTGTTCAGGAAGAAAAAAGGGATAGACTTGTTGCAGCGCTGCAGAAGGAGGACATCCCGGCTGCCTATATCGGCGATGTGATTAAATGGGAAGACGGAGATAAGAGGATATTTGTAACAGGATAAATGTTGTCACCCCTTTATATTGTTCTCTTTTTCATAGGCGTATCAGTGGGTTTCCTTTCCGGACTGCTGGGCATCGGAGGGGGAATCATCATGTTCCCGCTCTTGTTATACCTGCCGCCAGCGCTCGGTTTTGATGGCATTGATGTAAAAGACATCACTGGTCTGACAATGGTGCAGGGTTTTTTTGCATCCCTTTCAGCAGCTATTTTTTACAGGCAGCAGAGGCTTGTAAATAAATCCCTTGTTCTCACCCTCGGTCTTTCCCTATTTTTGTCGTCCCTGGCAGGGGCTTTGGTATCAAAGGGCGTACCTGACAAATATCTCCTCTTTGTTTTCGGAATGCTGGCGCTGGCCGCAGCAGTGATGATGCTGATACCCCGCAGCTATTCTGAGGACGACCTTACAGAGGAAAGGGTTGAATTTGACAGAACAGCGGCAATTGTAATCGGTATCTTTCTCGGCTTCCTGATAGGCCTTGTGGGTCAGGGCGGTGCCTTTATAATAATACCGGCCCTCCTGTATATCCTGAAGATACCCATGAGGGTGGCGCTCGGCAGCACACTCGCAATTGGTCTCTTTTCGTCCGCAGCAGGGCTTGCAGGAAAGATTGCCACAGGCCAGGTGCAGTTTGATATGGCCCTGCCGCTCGTAATCGGAGCAGCGATTTCCGCAAGGCTGGGCGGGGCAGTGTCCAGAAGGACAGGGACACCATTCCTCAGATGGCTCCTTGCATTAATAATATTCGCAACGGCTGTTAAGGTATGGATGGATATCTTCTGAAGAGGCTTGGATGATAGTTCTGATTAAGAGCGCTCCTGATACAGATGAGGGGGAAAGGGCTGTAAAACTGGCGAAGGATATGGCAGCAGATATTGTCCTTCTTGAAAACGGCGTTTATTTTGCGAGAAAGGGTAAACTCGGTGGTTTCTGCGGCACGGTCTATGCACTTGAGGAAGATTTAAGGATCAGAGGTTTGAAGGATGACGAACTGGAAAAGGGCATTAAAAGGCTGAATCACAATGACCTTGCGGATTTGATGGCAGAGGAAGATAAAGTGGTTGATAGAATTCAGGAGGAATAAAACACTCCTCTTATTCTTTACTTTTCTCTGTTTTTTCCTGTATCCTTTAAAGTCAGTTTACGGATTACGCTATTATGATTGATTTGCACACCCATAGTATATTCAGCGACGGAGAACTCATCCCGGCAGAACTTGCAAGAAGGGCTGCTGCCATGGGATATGAGGCTATTGCCATTACTGACCATATGGATCAGTCAAACATAGACTTCATAATACCAAGGATCATCAAGGCGGTTGAGGCATTGAAAAACCACATGTCCATTAAAATTATGCCCGGCGCAGAAATTACCCATGTGCCGCCTGCATTGATACCTGACCTTGTAAAAGAGGCTCGCAGGCTCGGTGCAAAGATAATTGTCATTCATGGAGAGTCTGTTATTGAACCTGTTGCTAAAGGGACAAACAGGGCTGCTATCGAAGCTGGCGCGGATATCTTAGCCCACCCTGGATTAATCACTCAGGAGGATCTCATATTTGCAAAAGAAAGGGGAATAGCTCTTGAGATTACAGCAAGGAAAGGGCACAGTCTTTCTAACGGTTATGTTGCAAAACAAGCTATAAATTTAGGCATACCGCTTGTAATAAATACAGATGCCCATTCGCCGTCTGACCTTATAACAAAAGATTTTGCCAGACAGATACTCCTTTCCACTGGGATCGAAGAATATAAAATAGATTCAATATTCCAGCACTCAAAAAATCTTATAGAAAAAGCATTGAGGGGGTAAATAAATGCCAAGAGTCATAAAGAAACGTGTTGAAAAAAAGGCTGCCGGTGAAAAAGAACTCAAAGATACAGTGGGAGACATAAAGGAAAAACTAAAACAGAGACAAAGAATCCTGACATATGCTGCTGGTATCTTCATTGTTCTGGTGACTCTTGTCATTGGCTTTAGTGTCTATTTCACAACCAATAAAAGCAAGGCTCTGGAATCAGAACTGGAGGGATACAGGCTCTACCACGGCGAATACGAAGCCAAGGCAATTTCTCCTTCTGATAGATACAAAAAGTCTCTGGAGATGTTTAACAAGGCATATTCCTACAAAAAGAAACCCTATCTGCTTCTATATATGGCCAACTGTAATTATGAACTCGGTAATTATGATGAGGCCATTAAAACACTGCAACGTCTTAATTCCCAATCATCATCACCTCAACTCATTTCACTCTCTTATTACAAAATGGCAACGGCATATCTGAAGAAAGATAAAAAAGATGATGCCGTAAAGGCCCTGAATAATCTTTATGCCGTAAAAGATAGCCCACTTAAAGATATAGCTCTCATGGAAATGGGAAAAATTCTGGAATCTGAGGGTAAACCCGGAGAGGCAAAAAACAAATACAAAGAGTTGATGGAGAAATTCCCGAAGTCCGTTTTAGTGAATGAAGCAAAGGCAAAATTAGAGAAAAAATAGAGCCTTCAAATCTTCTTTGCTTTGCTTGTTGATTTAACGCCTTTAAAGGCTACCTTTTTACCGCCTTTTATAGATTGTTTTTTAACGGCTACCTTCTTAGAACTTTTTTTGAGCGCCATTTTATCATCCATGTCAGCATAGAATTTATCTTTCGGAGGAATTTTAATCACATCTCCTGCCTTTAATTTTTCTATACCGCTCATGGAATTCAGGTCAAGGATCGCAATTAAAGGAACTCCCGCCTTCTTCGCTACTTTCTTTAAATCATCTCCTTTTTTTACTTTATATATGTCTGCACTAACCCGTTCTTCGGCTGGTATCTTCTCAAGGGTTGATAGAAAGGTTTCCTTTTCTCCATGGGGTATTCTGATCGTATACTGGGAAGTATTCAGAGGCGTAACCCATCTCCGCAACTCAGGATTTAATCCCCTTATTTCTTCTACTGTGCTCCCTGAGCATTTAGCTATTACTTCTATGTCTACGGGTTCGTTAAGAGTAACCTCATCATACTCCAAAGGTTTTTGATATACAAGATTATAAAAGCCGTAATCCTCCGGGGCATTTGCTATCATTGCAGCGGCAACATAATGAGGGACATAATTCTTTGTTTCATTCCTTATTTGTTTTGTATGCAAAAGCGCCCAGTAATCCTCTGCTCCGCTCCTTTTAATTGCCTTCATTATCTTGCCCTCACCTGCATTATATGCTGCAAGAGCCAATTTCCACGAACCAAACATGCCATATAAATCTTTCAAATATTCTGCTGCTGCCATCGTGGATTTTACAGGATCCTTTCTCTCATCCCTCCACCAGTCAATTATCAACCCATATCTTTTGCCTGTTGCTGCTATAAACTGCCACGGTCCCACTGCCCTTGCTCTTGAATAGGCATTGACATTAAAACCGCTTTCTATCAAAGGAAGGAATACCAGTTCCTCGGGCATACCTTTTTCTTTCAGAACCTCTTTCATTATTTCCAGATACCTTGCAGACCTCTCGAGCCAGAGGGCAAACCTCTCTTTCATCTTTTCTGTAAATAGGGTCATGCTTTTGCTTACAGCCTTTGATGCAGTTGTGTTGGATCCATACGATATGCCAAGAGGGGACTGACCATTATTATTCTGGTTTTTCCCTGATGCCTGTAAATCTTGATTTATAGCACCATCTGCCTTAGCAGCATCATTAATCTGCTGAGTTGAAATCACAACTTCTGCCTCTGCGCCCTTCTGAGGATTTACAGTTAATTTTTCCTGTGACTCAGACATTGCAAGCAATGGATTACTAAAGTGTTGCGCTACAGCATCATCGTCAGGCTTGTTTACATCAGCATAAACAATTGGTACCAGGACAAATAAAAAGATCGCCGAGAAAAGAAGGGAAATGCCTATTTTCCTGGATTTCAGGCTTTTGGTTTCTGAAATATGACTGGGCATACAGCTATATTTGTAACCCATTTTGACTTAAATGTCAAGGATTTTTTAAGCTGCCGGCTTCTGCTTCTTTGCTGCTGCGGCTGCAAAGACCTCGGCTGCATTGAATGTTCCGTCAATTGCTTGCACAGGGCACTTTGCAGTACATATGCCGCATCCAATACATCTCCCTTTGTCAATGGAATGCATCTTCTTAAGCTCGCCGTAGGCTGCATTCACAGGACACACCTTCATGCATATCTGACAGCCTATACACTTCTCTGTAACAAATGCCTTTGGACGATGCAGGATAAAATCTACAATAGCGTTTGTAGGGCAATGCCTAACGCAGATGCCGCATACCCGGCATTTATCAAGATTAATCCGTGATAGATTATTTTCAATTTTAGGCGCATCAAAAGGACATACCTTCACGCATTTGCCACAGGCAATACAGCCTGCCTGACAGTTCTTTCTCGTATCCCCGCCCTTGTCTTTTGAATGACATGCAACGAGTACAGCCTTGGAGTTTGGAAGCACCTCGATGACCTTCTTCGGACACGCAATCTCGCACTTCCTGCATCCTGTGCACTTGACAATATCCACAACCGGCAGATGGTCTTCACTCATTGTTATAGCGCCAAACGGACACGCCCTCATACATGTGCCATAACCGAGACACCCATAAACACACGATTTATCCCCTCCGCCGGCAAGAACCGCTGCCCTGCAATCATGGACCCCTTCATAGTTGAATCTCTTTGTCGATTTGCTCCATCCGCCCTGACACATTATCCTCGAATAAATAGGCTCCCTCAGTTCAGCCTTCTTGCCTGTAATCAATGCAACCGCTTCTGCTCCTCGAGCGCCTGCAGGAGTGCAAAGGTTAGGCGGAACATCAGGATTATTCACCACTGCCTCTGCATATTGTTCGCAACCAGCATAGCCGCAAGCGCCGCAATGGGCATGAGCAAGCACATCCATTACCTGCTCAACACGCGGGTCTATTTTTACAGAAAATCTCTTTGCAGCAAATGCGAGTCCAAGTCCAAAAACCGCCCCTACCCCTGCAAGAAAAATGAGGGTGAATTTAATGAGCGGCACTATATCCACATGTTCTTTTGCCTCAACCCCGCCGCCTACCCCTGCATAAGCAGCAGCACAATAAAGCAGCAGCACAGCAATAATTTTTATTGTTAAACGGCTAAACATCTTTACTCCTTCATTCTTTGGAAAATCTTTACTCTTTTATTTTACAATGGTAACGGTTATTTCATAAAGTTATCAGTCCGGAAAATCCGGTAAACGCCAGGGCTATCAAACCCGTAACTATAAAGGCCATTGGCAATCCTTTAAATGGAGCAGGGACTTCTGCCAGTTCAAGTTTTTCCCTGATACTCGCCATTATGATCAGTGCCAGCGCAAATCCAAGGCCGGAACCCAGTCCAAAGGCAAGGCTCTCAATAAAGCTGTATTTTTCACCTGCATTGATCAAAGGCACTGCAAGGATAATGCAGTTAGTTGAAATAAGCGCAAGATATATGCCCAATTTGTAATAGAGCCCGGGCGCCACTTTTCTCATTATCGTATCCGATGCCTGAACAAAACCAGCCACAACTCCAATAAATACGATGATCTTCAGAAATGTTATGTCAAGAGGGACCATCACATAGTTGAATATAAGCCAGCTTAAAGATGCGCTTATCATCATAACGGCTGTGAATGTTATACTCATTCCAACAGCAGTCTCCATCTTTTTAGAAACTCCGAAAAATATACAAAGTCCTAAAAACCTCGTGAAAACGAAGTTGTTTATTAAAGAGGCGGAAATTATAAGTTCCATCAGTTTTGTAAAATCAAGAGCCATTCTGCACCTCCTTATTAGTGAGTCACTGTTTTACTTTTAAGATATTTTTTATCAATCCAGTTAAACAACGCCATTAACACCCCTACTGCCAGAAAACCTCCTGCCGGCAGGATCATTATCAATAAAGGCTTTGTATTAACTATTGGAAATCCCCACAACGCCCCTCTGCCAAGCAGTTCCCTGAAAAAACTTATTGTAGTCAGGGCAAATAAAAAGCCAAGCCCCATCCCTATTCCATCAAACATAGAAGGAGTTATCTTGTTTTTGCTTGCAAACATCTCAGCCCGCGCAAGGATAGATGCAAAGGCAACTATCAACTGAATATACAAACCCATCTGCTTATATGCCTCTCTTGCGAAAGCAGCCATAGACATGTCAGCTACTGTTACCCACCCTGATATAACGAGCATAAATATAGGAAGCCTTATCCTTGGATGAATAAAATTCCTCATCAAAGAGATTGTAAGATTTACCATTGTCTGAACAAATAGGACAGCCACTCCCATCAGTACGCCGTTGCGCAGGCTGTTCGTTACTGCAATAGCAGGACATAGGCTCAAGGCAAGTTTGAATATAGCATTTTCTTTGATAATGCCGTTTGTTAAAAGCTCCAGGTAATTGATCTTAGTGGCTGTATGCTGCGACATTGTCTCCGCCTCCTTTAACTGTCTTTATGAGAAAGTTTAATCCGTTTTTTACAGCATCCTCTGTAACTGCTCTGCTGGAGATTGTTACGCCGGTGATTGCCTGAATATATTCACTGGTCTCTGTCTTGACCAGTTTTATATGATCAATATCTTTATCCTTGAATTGATTTTTAAAGACATCATTTTCTATTTCATCCCCGAGGCCGGGGGTCTCTGCATGTGAAAGTATATCTATCTTCTGAACCTTAAACTCTTTATCCACTGCTATCAACACATTAATATAACTTGAATATCCCTTGCCAAAGGACTGAATGACATAGCCGATAGTCTCTCCGCCTTTTTTGCCTGCATAATATTCAGCGTGTTTTTCGTGAGTTGTCCAGTCTCCAAGTTTTTCCACTATTTCTGCTTCAGGCATAAGTTTTTTTAAGGCCTGCTGCTTTTCCATTTCATTCTTTTTAAATATAACCGGAGATGTCTTTGCATAAACGCCTGCTAAGATTAGTCCGCCGATCATGTATATGACCGCAAGGTTAAGGGCTATCTTTATAATGTCTTTGCCTGTCATTTCTTTGTCTCCTTACTGTCCGGCTTTTTAAAGCCAAAGACCTTTGTCTTGAAGCCCCTGTCTATGATTGGAGTAAAGCAGTTCATTATGAGAATGGCAAACATCACGCCCTCAGGATAGCCTCCTTTTAACCTTATAAGCATGGTAAGAAAACCACAGCCAGCGCCAAAGATTAATTGACCTTTTTTAACAGAAGGGCATGTCACATAATCTGTTGCCATAAAAAATGCGCCGAGAATCATACCGCCGCTGATAAGGTGGATGATGGGATCTCCTGCAAAAAGAGCTCCCTTGCCCCCGAATACCCATGCCATTGCAGCAGCTGTCCCCATGAATGATACTGGAATGTGCCATGAGATATAACCCCTGTAAAACAAAAAAGCAGCTCCTATCAAAAGCGCTAAAGTGGATGTCTCTCCAATTGAGCCTGCCCTGTGTCCCATAAAGAGTTCGGTGTAGAGGTTTGTCTTATCTCCAAAGACCTCCATCAGTTTTGCTATGCCTTCTTCCTTGAGTATGCCAAGGGGCGTAGCTGTAGTTTTTGCATCCATCTGAACAAAGGCAGCGGTCGGCTCCTTCCAGATGGTCATAAGCTTTGGGAAAGATATCAGGAGAAATGCCCTGCCAGCAGCAGCAGGGTTAAAAACATTAAAACCCAATCCTCCAAACAACTGCTTTGTGATAACTATTGCTACAAACGAGCCGATTACTGGAATATAAAAAGGCACAGAAGGCGGCAGATTCAAACCAACCAACAGACCAGTGAGAAATGCGCTGCCGTCATTAATGGTTATCTTGCTTTTCATGCCCCTTTGATAGAGATGCTCACACAATACTGCTGTGATGATGGCAATCGTCAGCGCAAAGACTGCACGCGGTCCAAAGAAATAGGCACCTATTAAAGCAGCAGGCAGCAGGGAGAGATTCACGCTCCACATTATCCTGCTTGTTGTCTCCTCACTTTTTACATGAGGACTGACAGATACAGTTAATTGATGCTCCTTCTTTATCTCTGCCAACTTAACCTCCAAATCTCCTTCACGGTTTCACCAATGATTTAGCCAGTCTTATCAACTGCACTATCGGTCTCCTCGATGGGCATATATAAGTGCATGAACCGCATTCAAAGCAGTCAAAGAGATTATAGTCCTTCGTCTCTTCATAGAATCCTTTTTCTGACAACACGCTCAACATAGAAGGCATGAGGCCCATGGGACATATGTCTATGCATCTTCCACACCTTATACAGGGGCCAAAGTCCTCTGCATGGACAACACCCTCCTCCGGAAGGACAAGAATGCCTGACGTGCCTTTTGTTACAGGCACATCAAGAGAATAAAGGCTGAAACCCATCATCGGGCCGCCTGATATAACTTTTGCTATCTCGGATGTAAATCCGCCGCATTCTTCAATTAAATCAGTTACAAAAGTTCCTATCTTCACTAATAGATTCTTAGGATTTTTTATGCCCTCTCCTGTTACAGTGACTATCCTTTCAATAAGAGGCTTGCCATAACGAACAGCCTCATAAACAGCTATAGCAGTCCCAATGTTCTGCACAACCACACCTACGTCCATGGGCAGCCCGCGGGGAGGAACCTCTCTGCCCGCAGCAGCCTTTATCAACATCTTTTCTGCACCCTGAGGATATTTCACTTCAAGAGGATATATTTGGATATTGGCTTGTATATTACTCTCTTTTGAGACAGCCTTTTTCATGGCCTCTATTGCATCAGGTTTGTTATTCTCGATGCCTATAAAGCCCTTGCTGACACCCAAAACCTTCATCAATATTTTCAAGCCCTCTACAACTTCCTCCGGCCTTTCTATCATAAGCCTGTAGTCAGCTGTAAGGTAAGGCTCGCACTCTGCGCCGTTCAGAATAACTATATCCACAGGCTTTTCCTTCGGAGGAGAAAGCTTCACATGGGTCGGGAACGCTGCTCCGCCCATCCCGACAATCCCGGCATCCCTTATCTTTTCTTTCAGGTTCTCAGGGGATAAGTTCATGTAATCAGGATTATCTTTAAGAGTTGTCCATTCTTCTTTGCCGTCGTTTTCGATAACAACAGATATGACCATCCTGCCCATTGCATTTGGAAATTCTCCGATTGCAACAACCTTCCCTGATACAGATGCATGCACAGGCGCTGAGACAAATCCCTCAGAAGCACCTATAACATCACCCTTCTTGACCTCCTGCCCGATACTCACAGACAGCTTGCACGGCGCTCCGATATGCTGCACAAGAGGAATAACGACTTTTTTAGGCGGTCTTACAATGGAAATAGGCTTGTCTTTCGAAAGTTCTTTCTTATCAGGCGGATGAATCCCGCCTTTAAATGTAGCGAGAGCCATGAAGGAATCCTCCATATTAGAAATCGTACCTATTGTTTAAAACACTTTAAAAAATAAAATAATTATTAAAAAATTGTAACTGGCATGGATAAACGCCTATAAGTGATAACACAGAGGCAAAAAATATGTCAACCCTTTTGCATGAGTTTTGCTGCCATTTTGCTTCTTTCCATTAAGAGTTCGTTAAGCACCTCTCTCATTATAGAGCATGCCTGAACTACCTTAGGATTGGCTATAGTATAATAAATACTCACGCCATCCCTTCTGCTTTTCAGAATGCCTCTATGCCTCATAACAGCAAGGTGTTGAGATACATTCGCCTTCGGGGTTCCAAGTATTTCAACAAGCTCTGTGACTGTTTTCTCCCCGTTCTTAAGCGCATTGATTATCTCTATCCTCTTGGGGCTGGAGAGTATTTTGCAGATTTCAGCTTGAAGTTCGTATATAGACTTTTCTTTTTTCATAATAAAACATTTTATTCATTATAAATATAAAGGTCAAGAGATTTTTTAATTAAAAGGTTAAATAATTTTATAATTATAAATCTTACCAACTCATCCTTTCCAGCCATACTCGCCAATAAGGGGGACAAAGACGCAAGGGGTGTGATATTCCTCAACAATAACGCCCTCTTCTTTTTTGCCGCGCACCAATATCTGGGAAAACCTTTCCCCAACAGGTGCTACTATAATCCCGCCTTCTTTTAATTGACCAATAAGAGGTTCTGGGAGTACAGGAGTGGCTGCCGTAATAATTATTCTGTCAAAAGGCGCTTTATCCGGCAGCCCAATTGTTCCATCGCTTGCAATCACATAAACATTCTCATATCCTATATCTTTTAAGCATGCCTCCGCTTTCTCAGCAAGAGAAGCAATCCTCTCAATCGTATAAACCTCTCTTGCAAGTTCCGCCAGTATGGCTGCCTGATAACCCGAACCTGTTCCCACCTCCAGCACCTTTTCATCGCCCTTCAGCTCAAGGAGTTCTGTCATTACTGCAACCATATAAGGCTGGGATATGGTCTGTCCCTCGCCAATCGGCAGGGCCATATCCTCATATGCGCTGTATCTGATAGACTCAGGCATAAAGAGATGTCTCGGAACCTTTCTCATGGCAATAAGGACGCGCTCATCCTTTATCCCCCTCGGAATGAGCTGGGTCTCAACCATTAAGTCTCTGAGCCTTTTATAATCTTCCACAAACATTGAATTAGTTTTAACTTTTCCTCATACTCCCCATGTTTTTCTCAAATGATCTACTGCATCATAATTGGTTAAATCAAGGTGTATTGGAGTTACAGATACATAATTATCAAGCACTGCCTGAATATCCATGTCCTCTCCCTGCTCCCAGTAAGGCTTCCCTCCGCCAATCCAATAATGCTTGTCGCCCCATGGAGAGTAAATATCCTGTATTGCATTGTCATATACTCTTTTGCCCTGGCGGGTAATTTTTATGCCTTTGATCATTTCTGTTTTCTGCACATTGGGAACATTTACATTGAGAAGGGTGTCATAAGGCAGGGATTTAGTCAGTATATATCTTGCGGTCTCTGCTGCAAATATTACCGCGGTGTCATAATGGAATGGTTTATCGCCCACAAGGGAAACGGCAAAGGATGGGGTATTTAAGATAGTCCCTTCAATAGCAGCAGATACCGTTCCGGAATAGGTGATGTCATCACCTAAGTTTGCACCCCTGTTTATTCCTGAAGCAACAAGATCAGGTTTTCTTGGAAGTATTTTATGAATTGCAAGAGCTACGCAATCCGTAGGAGTGCCGTTAACGCTAAAAACATTCTCACGCAGTTCCTCAACCTTCAATGGCCTGTGAAGGGTGAGGGCATGGCCGATAGCGCTTCTCTCTCTGTCAGGAGCGACAATATACGCATCGCCGATCTCCTTCATTGTCTTAAAAAGGGCAATTATCCCCGGCGAGTGAACACCGTCGTCATTGGTGACAAGAATAAGAGGTTTCATCTAATCTCCCCTGAACTCCCTCATCGCTTCATTATACAACTCCTCGGCGCAATGTCTGTATTTTGGAGAAAAATGCATAATGTGAAGATTCTCAACTACTGCTTCCCTCGCAATCCTCCCTGCAATTGCTGCTGTGAGATGGTGACGCTCTATAGCCCTGTCCATGTCTCTTTCAAGAAAGTATGCCTCGCAAAAAAGCACATCAGAACCTTTAACAAAAGGTATGATCCTTTCTATATTCCCAGCAGTTGGAGATACATCCATTACATAGGAAATTTTCTGACCCTTGGTAATTGTCACTATGTTCATTAACTCGTCAATGGTAAAGGTTTTCCCGTTAATTATAAATGTCTTTTCTGATTTCTGTTCTCTGATCGCTTTTTTAAAATCAGAGAGCCACGGCCCGACAGGCAAGCTCATTTCATCCAATACTGCCTTATTGATATTAATATGAAAATCTTCCTCCAGTGAATACGCCATCACAGGAATCTGATGGGAAAGCATCAACCCTTTTACCTTGAATAAAGGCTCTGCTGTGAGAACCCCGTTAAAATCTAATTTGGGATTATCCAGTCTTTCAAACCCATTCTCTGCATAAAAACTGCAATGAGAAATATAACTGCCATTTACTCCAAACACCTCTATTTTAAGGGGATAATCTTTTATGAGATTCCACGTATAGCCCTTAAGCTTTCCCTCCACGCACTGTATTATATTTTCAGGCCCAAATATCCTTAAAGGCATGTCCCTTCTAAGGACACCTCTTAAAACTGTATCAAAGCCGACAAAATGATCCATGTGTGTATGTGTTACAAAAATATCCGTGATCTTTAAAAGGTTGCCAAGTTCAAGTCTCCCAATGTGTCCCATATCAAAAAGCAATGCCCTTCTTTCCCTCATTATTCGCACAAAAACGCCCGGGTCTTCAAATGGACCATTTACAGGGTTTACATGAAAAATCGGCTTCATAATGATATAATTATAGGCAAAGGTAAAGGTATAGGTAAAGGTAAAGGCAAAAACACAATTAAAAGCGCTCTCTTGTCTTTGCCTGTATCTTTATTTTAATTCTATCCGTTTATGGAGGATATATGCCTGAATTAAGAAAAGACCCTATCTCAGGAAAATGGGTAATCATATCTGTTGAAAGGGGCAAGATACCAGCGGATTTTGTGTCGCCGTCACAGAAAAGAAAGGCAAACGGATTTTGTCCGTTCTGCCATGGAAATGAGCACACGGCGCCGCCTGAGATACTCGCATTCAGACCTGCAAGCACCCCGCCTAACTCCCCTGGCTGGACACTCCGGGTAGTGCCTAACAAATTTCCCGTCCTCCAAATACATGGAGACCTGCACAAAAAAGGAGAGGGTGTCTTTGACATGATGAGCGGCGTAGGCGCACACGAAGTCATCATAGAAACGCCGGAACATCAGCTTTCTCTTTCCAATGTGTCCCAGAGAGCGCTGGAAGATACGTTATGGGCATACTTCTTCAGACTGACTGACCTGAAAAAAGATATGAGATTTAAATATGCCCTGATTTTTAAGAATGAAGGTGAAGTTGCAGGCGCAACACTGGAGCACAGCCACAGCCAGTTGATAGCGCTCCCTATAGTGCCAAAGACTGTCAGAGAAGAGATGGATTCCTGCAGAAAATATTATGACAGCAAGGAGAGATGCTTATTCTGCGACATAATAAATCAGGAATTAGAAACGGGCAAACGGGTTATAAACGAAAATGACGGCTATGTTGCCATCACGCCGTTTGCCTCAAGGGATCCCTTTGAAACATGGATATTGCCTAAAAGACATGAATCAAATTTTGCTCCCCTTGATAAAAGCTTTGCCAGCTTTGCAGAAATACTTCAGAGGACATTAAAACAGCTCGACAGGGTCCTTGATTCCCCGCCTTATAACTTCATATTGCATACATCCCCTTTTAACGAGGAGGTTAACGACTACTATCACTGGCATTTAGAGATTTTGCCGAGGGTTACAAAGCGTGCTGGATTTGAATGGGGCTCAGGCTTTTTTATAAACCCTACACCTCCGGAAGAGGCTGCAAAGTTTATGCGGGAAGCCAGAATATGAAGATTGCCATAGTGACGCCAGAGGCGGTTCCATTCTCAAAGACAGGAGGGCTTGCTGACGCAACCGGCACTCTTTTCAAGGAATATAAAAAAATGGGACTTGATGCATATCTATTCGTGCCGCTTTATAAAAGAACAAAAGAGCAGTTCGGGGAGAATCTTCAAGATACAGGAATTGAAATAAATATTCCCCTCGGCGAAACGGTTAAAAAGTGCAAGGCATTCAAAACAGACCATGCCTTTTTTATCAGCAATGATGAATTCTTTTACAGAGATGATTTATACGGCACATCTCTCGGCGATTACCCTGACAATGATATGAGGTTTATATTTTTTTGTAAAAGCGTTATGGAGATTTGTAAAATCCTCTCTCTGCGTCTGGATGTCATTCACTGCAATGACTGGCAAACAGGGCTTATTCCCTTGTATTTAAAAACTTTGTATAAAGATATCCCCTTGTTCAGAAATGCAACATCTGTCTTTACAATACACAACATGGGATATCAGGGACTATTTCCATCTCAAACAATGGAAATAACAGGATTAGGATTGAAATATTTTAGTCCTGAGAGCATGGAATTTTATGGCAAGGTCAACTTCCTGAAGGCAGGGATAATGAGCGCGGATATCATAACAACAGTAAGCAGAACATACGCAAACGAAATACTGACACCAGAAGCAGGTTATGGACTGGACGGTCTTCTAAGGGAAAAGGCTAACTCGATTTTCGGCATACTAAATGGGATAGACTATGATGAATGGAATCCTTCAAAGGATAGATTGCTTCCAAAAACCTACAATAAATCCGATCTTTCAGGAAAGACAGCTTGCAAAAAAGAGTTCAGCACAAGATGTTCACTGAATGGCAATACAAATACCCCTTTGCTTTGCTTTATCGGAAGGCTCGCATACCAGAAGGGATTGGACCTGCTGATAGGGGCAATACCAAAAATGATTGAATACAAAACAAATGTTGTTATAATTGGAAAAGGGGAGGAAAAGTACAATTCGCAGCTTAATTCCCTGATGAGTTTATATGACGGCAATTTCTTTTTCTATTCAGGGTTTAATGAGGACTTTGCGCATCTCGCATATGCAGGCTCTGATATATTCCTGATGCCTTCAAGATACGAGCCCTGTGGACTGGGACAAATGATATCAATGCGTTACGGCACAATACCTGTAGCGAGCAAGACAGGAGGATTAGCCGATACTATAGAGGATTCAGAAACTGGCTTTCTTTTTGATGAATATTCTGCAGAATCCCTTTTAAGCGCCATAAAAAGGGCGCTAACTGCTTATTCAGACATGGAAACTTGGCAGGCATTAATAAAAAACGCCATGAATAAAGATTTTTCATGGAGCAATTCTGCCAGGATGTATTTAGAAATCTATTCGACAAAGTGATATGACAGAAAAATACTCGACATCTGAACAACCCCTTCGTTATGACGAAGAAATGCTTAGAAAGCTGAACGAAACTGTTGAAAGGGATTTGGAGCTATACCATATCACAAGGGAACAGCTTAACAGGCTAACAGTTATATATGAACTAACAAAGGCAATAATCTCCATCAGCGACTTTGACGAATTGCTTAAAAAAATCTCGGAAGAGGCAACTAAGCTCTTCCATGCCACTGGCTGCATGATAAGACTCATCGAAAACGGCAAATTAAAAGTTAAGGCTTCTTTCGGCTTCCCCGAGGACATGAGAGAAAAAATAACTGTAAACATAGGCGAAGGCATTGCGGGGAAAGCAGCTGAAAAAGGCAAGACAATGATGGCAAAAAGTCCTGATGAGTTCGGCCCCATTGCGCCAAATATAAACATACAGACCGCCATATGCACACCTCTGAAGATAGGAGAACAGCTTATAGGAACATTTGGATTGTATGATAAAAAATCGCTTGACGGTTCAATAATACCCTTTTCAGAGGAAGACTTTATAACTCTTGAGGGTATTGCTTCAATAGTTGCCATTGTTATAGACAAATCAATCCTCTACGAAAACATACGGAAACAGGAAAGGGAAGCAATAGAACTAAAAGACTACCTTCAGGGTTTGATAGACAACAGTGCTGATGCAATTGTAACCACTGATTTGGACAGAAGGGTTACCTCGTGGAATACAGGCGCAGAAAAAATCTATGGTTACACAAAAGAAGAGGTTATTGGAAACCCTTTGCCGTTCATACCTGATTTTCTCTTTGACATAGAAAAAAACTATACGGAAAGAGTTAAAACCAGTGAAACTTTAAAAGATATTGAGACCGTCAGAAAAACAAAGGATGGAAGGTTAATCGATGTCAGCCTTACACTCTCTCCCATTAAAGACTCCTCAGGCAATATAATCGGCATAAGCGGTATATCCAGAGACATAACTGGGAAGAAAAAAACCGAAAAGGAGCTCCTCAAAAAGAATGAGATGCTCTCAAGGCTGCTGCTTATCAGCTCGGCTATGAGAAGCACCCTCGAATTGGAGAAACTGCTCAGAATGGTGCTCTCTGCAGTCACAATGGGGGACGGCCTCGGATTCAACCGTGCCATGCTGTTTCTTCAAGACGAAGAAAAAAATGTCCTAAGAGGAGCGCTTGGTGTGGGACCCTCAAGCCATGAAGAGGCATGGGAGATATGGTCAAGGCTATCCATGGAACAAAAGGATCTCCATTCAATAGTGGAAGAGATAGAAAACAGCCCGCTCAGAAAGGATTCTTTCATAGACAGACTCTGCTGCGGCATAGAAATCTCTCTCGATGCTGACACCATACTAACAAAGGCAGTAAAAGAGAAAAGATCATTCATTGTGTCCAATGTATATGCTGAACCCCTTTCAGACCCTGTCCTTATCCAGCAGTTAGGCACAATGGCTTATGCAGTGATACCTCTTATATCTAAGGACAGAGCTATAGGGATCTTATGGGTTGATAACCTTTTTTCCGGAAGGCCTATCACTGAGTACGATATAGAATTTCTAAAAGGTTTTACTGACCAGATAGCATCTGCTATAGAAAATGCAAAACTCTTTGAGCACATGGCACAGGCTGAACAGGAATTGGAAAATATCTTTGAATCCATTTCAGACCTTGTATATTTCAACAGTAATGACTATACCATAAAAAAAGTGAACAGGGCAGTAAGGGAAAAGATCGGTAAACCCGATAATGAGATTGTCGGTAGAAAATGCTATGAGATTTTCCACGGCATGTCAGAACCATGGAAAAAATGCCCTCACCACAAGACACTACAGACAAAAAAATCATATGTAGAAGAGCTTGAAGACCATCATCTTGGCGGCACATTTCTTATTTCCAGTTCCCCGATCTTTGATAAGGCAGAGGAAATCCTCGGAACAGTCCATATTGTCAGGGATATCAGCGAGATGAAGAAACTAAGAGAAAAGGTAGCATCCACTGAGAGGATGGCTGCCCTCGGTGAGATGGCTGCAAAAGTAGCCCACGAGATAAGAAATCCCCTTCTTTCGATAGGTGGTTTTGCGAGAAGACTCGAAAACAGGCTTGATGGTGATTTAAAAGAACACTCAAAAATAATAGTTGAAGAAGTAAAACGCCTTGAAGAAATCCTTAACGACACCTTGAGCTTTGTGAGAAGCGCCAAGTTGGAAAAGAGACCTGTATACATAGATGAAATTGTGGACAATATTGTAAACCTCCTTGAGCCAGCAGTGTATGACAGAGGCAATATACTAATTAAAGAGATTGAGGAGCCATTTAAGATACTTGTGGATTACAACAGGTTCAAAGAAGCGCTTCTGAACATTGTTAAGAATGCCAATGAGGCAACTGACAATGGCAGTATTATCATAAGAGCGCATAAAATCATGACTTTATCTGAACCAGATCTGTTAGGTCACACGGCAGAGAAAAAAGAATTGGCAGTAGAAATAGAAGACAATGGATGCGGCATTAAAGATGCGGACATCGGTCGCCTCTTTGATCCATTTTTTACAACCCGCCCAATGGGTACAGGCCTCGGGCTTTCCATAACAAAAAGGATTATAGAAGAACACGGCGGCAAAATAGATGTGCACAGCATCTGGGGCAAAGGAACAAAATTTATAATTTATTTACCAATGGAGGAGGTATAAAATGAAGATATTGGTAGTGGATGATGAAAAAAATATTTTAACGCTCTATAAGGCAGAGCTTGAAGACGAAGGATACACGGTTGTCACTGCAAACTCCGGCAGAGAAGCGCTGGAGGTTTTTGAGCGTGAAAACCCAGATATGGTAACCCTCGATATACTAATGCCTGACATAGACGGCATTCAAATATTACGACAGATGAAAGGCAAAAAACCCGATATGCCTGTTATAATGCTCACAGCATATGACTATAAAGACGACTTTTCTATCTGGATTTCTGATGCATATGTTGTCAAATCGTCAGACCTGAGCAATTTAAAGGCAATAATAAAACAAGTAGCCGAAAAAATGAAGGGTGAAGGATGAAAAGGATTTGCTCCCTTTGCGCATAGTTCTTCATCCCTTTTCCGCTGCCTATGGCGGGATTTCCATAGGAAAATACAATGGCAAGATCGTAATGATAAAGGGGGCTATCCCATGCGAGCAAATAGAAGCAAAAATAGAAGGGGAAAGAAAAGATTATTACATTGCCACTGCTACAGAGATATTTAAACCCTCTCCTGACAGGACAGCGCCAAGATGCAGACACTTCGGCATGTGCGGCGGCTGTCAGTCTCAGTATATATCATATGACAGACAGATAAAATTGAAAGAAGAAGTCCTTCGGGACTGTCTGAAAAGACTTGCACGAATAGAAACAGATCTTTCCGCCCCGCTTATCCATAACCCATGGAATTATAGATACAAGGGGCAGTTCAAGGTCTCATTCCATAATAACCATGCAAAAATCGGCTTTTACAAAGAAAGGAGCAGGGAAGTAATTGACATAGACAATTGCCCTTTGATGAGTAACGAAATAAATGAACACCTCATAAAGGTGAGAAACATTTATAGCAGTCATCCGTCTATCTTCCGTAACATTGCTGAAATACACATATCTTGTAGCGGCGCTGCCGTAGCGCTGATAAAGATTTCTTTAAAAGACAGGGCAAAAAACTATGCGAATAGTTTAAGTTCTTTGTTTATAAAGGAAGGGTTCTCCGGCCTGCTCATAACAACAGACAAAAGCATCTGGAAATATGGCAAGCCCTACATAACTCTTGACCTTCAATACCTTAAATATATTATTTCGCCGCTGAGTTTCTTCCAAAGCCACTGGATCCTGAATCAGGCTGTAGTCAGGTTTATCAAAGAATCTCTGCAACCACTCAGAGGCAAGAGGGTATTGGATCTATACTCAGGAGCAGGGAATTTCTCCTTGCCGATAGCCGTTGACGCTGATGAGGTAATCGCTGTGGAAGAGAATCCCCATGCCATTGAGGATGGGAAAATCAATCTTCGGCTCAATAACATAAAAAACTGCAAATTCATCCGTTCATCAGTAGAGGCATTAAACATAGATGGCCACTTTGATATCCTGATAGTTGACCCGCCAAGGCTCGGCATGACGAACAAAGCCATAGACAATATCCTCTCGTTGACACCGGAAAGGATTGCTTATATATCCTGCAATCCAGCCACTTTTGCGAGAGACTTAAAGAAACTTTCTGCCAGATACAATATTGAATCAATAAGGATGATAGACTTCTTTCCACAGACATACCACATTGAATCACTGGCATTTTTAAGGCTAAGATAGGCTAATCCCCGTCTGTGCCTGCCACACCATGATTACGGATTATGAGAATAACAAGGGCTAATATCGGCTATATAGATGTGTTAAAATTATTTAATGTCTCTTATATGCCATATAGATAATCTAAAAGGCAATCATGAACTCGTAATCTGTGACAGTGAAACAGCTAAAAATGCCCATCAGGAACTCTTCAGGTTCAACGACAATGTGTACGCAATAATACCGGAAATAGACAATGCCTTTAATGTAATTCTCAATACTGTGAACTCCTTTAACACTTCTTCACCTGAATTCATTCAAAAAATCCACTTATCCCTCAACTGGGAAAATCTCCTTAGGGTATGTTCATGGAAGGCAGAAAAGCCAGTTAGCGTTGATGTGTTCATTTTGCTCAGAAATGCAGGTATCACTTCTCAGGAACTGCAGCCATTTAAAGCTGCAGATATAAATGATATGTTCCCATGGTTATATTACGGCAAACGTTTTGATATTTTAAAGAAACTCTGCCACATAGCAAAGAGGCAAATTGAGGGGCATCTGAAAGACCACTCCATTCGCATTGACAGTCATCTTGTAGCTGAAGACACAAAAAAAGTGGTTGCCAGCAGCCTCTGAAGAACCTGTTAGCCTCCGTGGGAGGCCTTTAATCTCAGGAACTCTTTGAGCGATCTTGTAACACAGTCCTCTATAGCCATGCCGTCAAAATAATTCCCTGTAAGCATGAGACGGCTTTTGGAGATTGACCTGTCAATCTCGCTGACCAATATATTATGTCCCGTCTTCAGCGCAGGGACAAGATTCTCTTGTGAGACAAAGTGTTCAATCTGTGACCGCCTTATTCCAAGCACTTCTGATATTCGAGTGAGCTTTGCTTCATGGCTTGTTATGCCTGTCTTGAAATGGAAGGTGAAGCCCCTGTATGCATCATCCTTAACAACATCTCTCGACACCGCAGAGTAAAAGCTGTCCGAAACCGCTATGACCCCTGCAACAGAAGGCATGGAAACCAAATCTCTTTTAACTGCCACTCCCATGGACTCAACTGTCTCCACTCTGATCTGAGAGAGCTTTTCTGCCGTTTCAGGAAAGGCTTCTTTCAATATCCTCGCTGCTGATACTGCAGGAACAGCAAGGGCGAGGCTGTCAGACTCATATGCACCGCTCTCTGTAACAACCTCAAAAAGAGAGCCATTATGTTTTACTAAAAGCGCTTCTTTGCCCTTAATGATCTCAATATTTCTTTGCGATGCTATGGAGGCTGCAACTGTCTGAATACCGGCAGAGAATGTAAACTTTTTAATTATATCTTTTCTGCGCAGCCTCCTTTTAAAAAGCATATCCGCCGGAAAGTCATTTGCCTTTTGCGATATTACAGCACTTAGCGCCGGAGCAAGGACTCGCTCGAAGTTCGTTCGGCCTAATATCTTTGAATAATACGATTCAACACTCTGGCCTTGTTTTTTAATCTTAAACAAATTTGGAATTGACAGAAGAAGCTCCGGAAAGTTGAGCTGTGAGGATATAGACTTTAATTTATTGCCAACGAGCATTTTGAATGGAACCTTCTCTCTTGCGATTATGCGGCCGAGAATCCCGCAGTCTTCGATTATTCCTATCAGATTGGCATAAGAGTTATAGCAGGTATGCGCACCCATCTCTATCCAGAATCCTCCTGCGTCTCCGAAGTGATGAGAATGCAAGGCTCCCCCGACCTTCTCATTTTTTTCCAGCAATAGTGTCTTAAACCCGTCTTTAGCGCAATAATGCGCAAAACTTAATCCGCTGATGCCAGCGCCTATTATAATAATATCGTATTTCTGCATTTATACCCATCCGGCTTTTTTTACATTAGTCATCACCATATCGGCAATAGCCTCTATGAATTTCGGAGATACGTTCAAGGATTCTATCCTTTTAAGATTTATTCCGAGTTTCTGCGCCCTGTCTTTATAAAGCATATCTATCTCATATAAGGTTTCGATGTGGTCAGACACAAAACTTATCGGCACGACAAGCACATCTTTTATGCCCTCCTGCGCCAGTTTGTGCAGCATCTGCTCTGTTGTAGGTTCAAGCCATTTTACCGGTCCGGTTTTGCTCTGGTATGAAAGCCGCCAGTCAATATCAATTTTTTTTGTTACTGCTTCTATCGTTCCCCTTATCTCATTTGCATACGGGTCTCCTTCGTCAATAAAACTCTTGGGCAGGCTGTGGGCGCTGAAAAGCACTACAGGTCTTTCTTTGAAGTCAGATATGCCTCTTTGAATCTTTTCAACAAGGGCGTCAATATAAAGTGGATGGTCAAACCATGACTTAATAATACGAACAGAAACCGGCGGACAGTTAATACAGTATTCCTCTTTTTTATCGCCATTACACTTATAAACCCGCGTCAATGCCCTTTTAAATTCTCTGATAGAAGATCCTGATGTGGTAACAGAATAATGCGGATAGAGAGGAAAGGCTATTATTTGTCTTATTCCATCAGCATACATTTTTTTTAAAGCATCCTCAATATAGGGATGCCAATATCTCATACCCACATATGTCTTGAATTTCGAATTTCGAATTTCGAATTTCGAATTTAATAAGTCTTCAAGTGCTTTTGCCTGAGCATTGGTAACTTCAACAAGCGGGGATTTGCCGCCAATAAGATTATATGCATCCTGAGTCTTTTTTGCCCTCAAATTGGCAATGAGGGATGCAATAGGTTTTTGAATAAATAGGGGACCGAGCTTGATAATATCTCTGTCGGAAAAGAGATTGTATAAAAACGGCTTTACTGCCTCAAGGGAATCAGGCCCGCCTAAGTTTAAAAGAATAACGCCTATCATGGAATTAAGATACAGGATACATGATACAGGATGCAAGGCAATTAAATGCCTTGTTCATGCAGTTTCTTCATTAGTCTCTCATATTTTTCAGCGCCTACGCATTCCTTTGCAGCAGGACACCATTGAAGACAAGAAGGCTTCATATCGCGTGTAATGGTTTGTCCGCATACTTTACAGCTTGTGTCGGGCTCATCACTCCATATCTCATTTAAATGCCCGCAAAATACACACTTCAGATCATCGGGATACGGATTTGTTATCTCTTTGCTTCCGGGGCAACTCTCTTTCATGATTTTATTTTAACAGATGAAAGGCATAGGATGTATGAGATAAGTCATAACCATAATCCGTAGCCAAACATTTACAGAAACAAAGCAGGCATGGGTGAAAAGGCTTTATCAGCGATACCTTAGCGCCGATCCCTCAGACATTAAAGGCAATTTCAATATCACCCGTTGCATTCAGCAGTATAAACAGGCATTTAATAATCTTATCGCATTGATAAAGACTTTGAAGCCGTGCCTGCTTTGCTTGATTATGGATTATGGTCATAAACGAAGGAAACTTGTCCTTACCGGTTGCTCACAGTTTAACTTCCCCATCTCTTGAATAACCCATTCTCGATATCAAAGCTGTCCAGAATCTTGCCAACTATGAAATTGACAATATCATCAATGCGTTCCGGTTTGTGATAAAACGCAGGAATCGGCGGAGCTATCTTTACTCCGAGCCTTGCGAGTTTAAGCATGTTTTCGAGGTGTATTGCGCTGAAAGGCATCTCGCGTGGACTAAGCAAAAGAGGCCTTCCTTCTTTTATCACAACATCAACAGCCCTTTCTATGAGATTATTCGCATATCCGTTCGCTATGCCAGAAAGCGTCTTCATGGAGCACGGAACAACGAGCATGCCGTCTGTTTTAAAAGAGCCGCTTGCCACAGGCGATTCCATGCGCGCATCTTCATAGAAAAAAAGCCTTTCCGTGTCAAAATGTCTTCTAATTCTATCTTCAGTGCCTGTTGTCCAGTCAATGCCTGTTTCGTCTTTTATGATCTGAAATGCGCCGGAGGATATTATGAGATGGACTTCCGCTGTTTTCAGGAGTTCTTCGAGGACTCTTATCCCGAATATCGAACCACTTGCGCCTGTTATAGCGAGGATATATTTTTTCATATTCTTATTATAGAATAAAGCATGGCCGAAGTGAAAAACATAAGCCTTACAGTCAAAGGCCTCGACTGCGCCGCATGCGCGGAAAAGATAGAAAAGACATTGACGCGTCATAAAGGTATAAAGGCCGTAACCGTATATCTTGGCGCAGAGAAGGTGGATGTGCAGTTTGATCCTTCTTTAGTAAAAGAAAAAGAGATTGGAGATTCGATCTCTGCACTTGGATATAAGGTGATAACCGAGAAGGCTCTGAAGGAAAAGCCTTCAGGCATCGGCAAAAGAAATTTCGACCTCTTCAGGATAGGTTTTGTCTTTGTCTTTATTATCCTCAGTCTATCAGGCATTGCAGATAATATTCCTCTCGATATTTTTTCTATAGTCGCAGTCATTATCGGAGGGTACCCTCTTTTCAAGCATGCCTTCATAGACCTGAAGGGCAAGGCGATAACCGCCGAGGTTTTCATGGCATTGGGCATAACTGCCGCAGCAGCGATAGGGGAGTTCCGCTCTGCTGCCGTCATTGCGTTCTTCATGCTGATCTCTGAATTCATCGATTCATTCACAATGGAAAAATCAAGAAAGGCGATAAAGGATTTGATTGAAATGGCGCCTAAGACAGCAAGGGTAAAAAAAGATACTGGAGAGATAGAGATTCCAGTTGAAGATGTCAAAAAAGGCGATATAGTTGTCGTTAAGCCCGGAGAAAAAATACCGGTAGAAGGAGTAATCATTTCCGGAAGGGGCGCCGTAAACCAGTCTCCTATTACAGGCGAGTCAATTCCTGTAGAAAAACAGGAAGGCGATGCGGTTTATACGGCTACAATCAACCAACTCGGCATCCTTTTCATAAAGGTGACACATACAGGTCAGGATACTACCTATGGCCGCATTATAAGGCTCGTCGAAGAAGCAGAGGCGTCAAAGGCCCCTGTCCAAAGGATCGCTGATAAATTCGCAGCATATTTTACCCCTGCAATACTCGCATTTGCTGTAATTACATTCCTGATCACATGGAAGATAACCAATGCAATAGCCGTGGTTGTTGTGGCATGTCCATGCACAGTAGCTATAGCCACGCCGCTCGCTGTGGTTGCTGGAATGGGCAGAGCCGCAAGAAGAGGGATAATAATAAAAGGAGGCCGCTATCTTGAAGCCCTTGCGAGGGTTGATACCCTTGTTATGGACAAGACGGGAACTGTAACGATAGGAGACCCGGTGGTAACGGATATAAAAGGCTTTGCAGGGCATGACGAAAGGGAGATAATATCCTGCGCAGCAGGCGTAGAGAGATATTCGGAACACCCGCTTGCAAAAGCAGTTATAAAAAAAGCCCATGAAATGAATACTCCAATTTACGAGCCGGATGAATATAGAGTAATGCCCGGGAAAGGGATAGAAGCATCGCTTGAGGGCAGGAGAGTCATACTTGGAAGCAGGGAAATGCTTGCATCAGGCGATATAAAAGTATCTCGCGATGTTGAGCAATATTTGAGAGAAAGGGAGGGGGAGGGCAAAACCGCCCTCGTGATAGCCCATGACAATGCCATTTGCGGTGTTATCTGCGTTGCCGATATAGTCAGAAAAGGCACGATTGAGGCGATAGAAACCCTCAGAAATCTTGGTTTTGGAGAACCTGTCATGTTGACAGGAGACAATCCGCGCACTGCTAATGCAATTGCATCTTCTCTTGGCATTAAAAATGTGGAGGCGCAACTGTTGCCTGAAGATAAGGTAAACAAAATAAAAGAGCTCTCTTTTCAAGGGAAACGCGTACTTATGATAGGAGATGGAATAAACGATGCACCTGCGCTCGCGCAAGCGCATGTCGGCATAGCAATGGGAGCGGTCGGCTCAGATGCCGCAATAGAGGCTGCGGATGTCGCATTGATGCGAGATGACTGGAGTCAAATACCGGAGGCGGTCAGGATAGGGAAAAAGACCTTCGGAATTATCAAGCAGAACCTTGCCATCGGAATACTCTTCAACATAGTAGGCATAAGCCTTGCGTCAACCGGCATACTTTCTCCGGCAGCCGCTGCAGTAGCGCATGTTATGCCGGACGTGCTTGTCTTTATGAACTCCTCAAGACTCCTAAGATAGCTGACAACCTGAAGATTCACTATGCCAACACTTCAATTTACATTCATCTCCCCAATCTGACATAATATATAACTTTATCTACATTTAATCATTAATCACCAATAAGGATACAATTATTTATGGATGCTGTGTATATCTTAAGGCAAGTCGTAATTTCAGCATTGCCTATCCTTATAGCAATAATCTTGCATGAAGTGGCTCATGGATTTATTGCATATAAACTGGGCGACTCCACTGCAAAAATGATGGGTAGGCTTACATTAAATCCAATCGCTCACATTGATATATTTGGCACCATTCTGATGCCCTTATTGTTGTTCATATTCACCAACGGGCAGTTTGTATTTGGCTATGCAAAACCGGTTCCCATCAATCCGTACAATTTCAAAAACCCAAAACGCGACATGGCAATATCAGCCGCAGGAGGTCCACTGACCAATATTTCATTAGCGTTTCTAAGCGTGTTAATATTGAAATACACAATAATTCCCATTTCAACACTTGTGCCTGATGATATCGTGGTCAAATTCGTCAAGCCAGTACTTATGATGCTGACAGCAAGCATAAGCATTAACACCATTCTGGCTGTATTTAATATGATGCCGATCCCTCCCCTTGATGGCGGGAGGGTTTTGATGGGTTTGCTGCCTAACAAACAGGCAGCTCTTTTAGGAAAGATTGAGCCCTTTGGCTTTATAATAGTTCTCATCCTTGTTGCAACAGGATTAGCAAAGTACATCATAATGCCTTTCATAATATTATTTTTAAGCTTGATTGACATGGTTTGACAGGAGGATTTATGCACAGGGAACGCGTGCTCAGCGGCATGCAGGCGACCGGGAAGCTCCACCTTGGAAATCTTGTTGGGGCGCTCAAAAACTGGGTTGATCTTCAAAATAATAGGCAGAACAAATACGATTGCTTTTATTTTGTAGCTGACTGGCATGCGCTTACAACAGGGTATTCAAATCCTATAGGGATAAAAGAGAGCACGCAGGATCTATTGATAAACTTTATTGCGGCAGGTCTCGATCCCGATAAATCCACAATATTTATTCAATCTCAGGTTCCTCAGCATGCAGAACTGCATCTCCTTCTCTCGATGATCACTCCCCTCGGCTGGCTCGAAAGGGTTCCTACATACAAGGAAAAACAGGAGCAGTTGAAGGACAGAGACCTTTCGACTTACGGATTCCTCGGTTATCCAGTTTTACAGACAGCAGATATAATCATCTATCGCGCAAAGCATGTGCCTGTCGGTATTGACCAGTTCCCTCACCTCGAAATTTCAAGGGAGATTACCCGTAGATTTAATTACCTTTACAAAGAGGTATTCCCTGAGCCTGAAGGCCTTCTTACAGAATTCCCCAAGGTTCCGGGACTTGATGGACGAAAGATGTCAAAGAGCTATGACAATGCGATTTATCTGAGCGATTCTCCTGAAACAGTTGAACAGAAAATCAGGACAATGATGACAGACCCTGCAAGAAAAAGAAGGACAGACACAGGAGACTCTGAACTTTCACCTGTTTATCACCTGCATAAGATATTCTCTTCAAAAGAGGAGCTTGATGAAATTGCCCACGGCTGCAAAACAGCAGGCATCGGATGCATAGACTGTAAAAAGATACTTATAAAAAATGTTTTTAATTACATGGAGCCGATCTGGGAAAAAAGAAAAGAACTTGTAAATAACCCTGAACTGCTTTTTGAGATAGCCTGTAAAGGCTCTGAAAAGGCGCAGATTGTGGCCGAAGAAACCATGAAGCTTGTCAGAGAGGCAATGGGATTGGGATAGGAGGGAATGATGTTTTCAGCAGATGAATTAAAAAGATACAACCGCCAGATGATGATGGATGGATGGGGTGAAGAAACCCAGAGGAAACTCAAGAATGCAATCATATTCATTGCAGGTGCTGGAGGGCTCGGCTCTCCTGTTTCTATTTACCTTGCGGTTGCCGGCATAGGTAATATAAGGATTTGCGATTTTGATTCCCCTGACTGGACGAATTTAAACAGACAGATTCTTCACAACCACAACAGAATAGGGACAAATAAGGCATTGTCAGCAAAACAGACTCTCGAGGAATTGAACCCACACATAAATGTCACTGCCTTTACTGATAAGATAACATCAGAAAATGTTGACGAGCTTGTTGGCAGCGCTGATCTGATAGTTGATTGCATGGACAATTTCCCAACAAGGTATGCGCTTAATGAATGCGCTATTAGAAAAAAAATCCCCCTCGTCTATGGCAGCATATGGGGAATGGAAGGCAGGCTGAGTTTTATAAATCCTCCTGAAACACCCTGCCTTAAATGCATGTTTCCGGAAGCGCCGCCTTCAGAGACATTTCCCGTAGTAGGTGCAACCCCTGGGGTTATTGGCACCCTCCAGGCATTAGAGGTAATAAAATACCTCACCGGGGTCGGCGACAACCTGAAAAACAAAATACTTATATGGGAAGGCAAAGGTGTAGAGTTTAAAAAATTCAAGGCTTACAAAGACCCTGAATGTCCTGTGTGCAGAAAGCTTTGATGAGCTATCTCGATGATATAAAAAATCTTGTAGCATCAGACAAAAAATATATCTGGCATCCCTTCACCCAGATGAAAGAGTGGATTGAAGATGAGCCGATAATTATCACAGAAGGACGTGATTGCTTCTTAAAAGACGCAAATGGCAAATGGTATCTTGATGGCGTTTCATCAATATGGGTAAGCATTCACGGGCATAGGAAAAAAGAGATCGATGATGCGATCAAAAACCAGCTTGATAAAATAGCACACTCCTCCCTCCTCGGACTCAGCAACATCCCTTCCATAGAACTTGCAAAAAAACTCATACGTCTTACTGACAAATCCTTCGCGGGATTAAATCCTCGATTATCAAAGGTCTTTTACTCTGACAACGGCTCTACTGCTGTAGAGGTTTCCCTTAAAATGGCTTTTCAATACTGGATTCACAAAGGCAAAAAAAATAAAACTTCTTTTTTATCTTTAAAAAATGCCTACCTTGGTGACACCATTGGTGCAGTGAGTGTTGGCGGCATAGATATATTTCACGAAGTTTTCAGGCCGCTTCTTTTCAAGACCTATAAAGCGCCTTCGCCATATTGTTACAACTGCGAACTCAGCAAAACACCTTTAGAGTGTTCATTTGCATGCCTTAATGAAATGGAGAAAATCTTAGAAAGACACTCAGATGAAATTGCTGCAGTTATTATTGAGCCAATTGTCCAAGCAGCCGGGGGCATGATTGTATGGCCTGATGGCTATTTAAATGGCGTTAGATACCTCTGTGATAAATACAATGTGCTTTTAATTGCCGATGAAGTTGCAACAGGTTTCGGAAGAACAGGGAAGATGTTTGCCTGCGAGCATGAGGGAGTTGTGCCTGATATTATGTGCCTTTCAAAAGGGATAACCAATGGATACATGCCGCTTGCTGTTACTTTAACAACAGATAAAATCTACAATGCATTTTTAGGAGAATTTAAGGATCTAAAAACATTCTTTCACGGTCATTCATACACAGGCAATCCCTTAGCTTGCGCTGCTGCAATTGCGAGTATTGACTTGTTTGAAAAAGAGGAAATATTAAAAAATATGCAGCCCAAGATCGCAATACTCCGAGACAAATTAAGAGAAATTGCGGATTTGCCCAGTATCGGCGATGTAAGAAACAAAGGTCTCATTGCAGGGATTGAGCTTGTAAAAAACAAATCGACGAAAGAGCCTTATCCTTGGGAAGAAAAGATGGGCTGGAAAGTGGCATACAAAGCAAGAGAAGAAGGAGTTTTAATAAGGCCGCTCGGAAATGTGATTGTCATAATGCCGCCATTGAGCATAAGCCTTGAAAACCTTGAACGATTGTTGGGAGTGATAAAAGGTTCTATAATTTCAGCAACACGGTGACAAGGAGGTAATACTATGAAAACTCTATTGTTGTCAACTTTTATAGCCGTGATGGCCATTTTCCTTTTACCACTAATCGCGCAAGCAGTAGAGCAGCCGATCCTTCCCTATAATTCTATCGGATGGCGCTTTCTTGTTGTCCCATTTGGAGGAAGCCCTGGATTTGAGCAGCCAGGCTTTGATGACTCTCAATTCTATCTGGGTAATGCGCCGTTTGGGCAAGGTGACTGGTGCCCACTCGACCCGACTATAAAGACCTTCTGGCCGCTCAATTCAGATATTCTTCTTCGCAGGACTTTTACTTTACCCTCGGATGCGTCTACTGTGAAAGTAGCTGTAGCTATTGACAACGACATCCAGGTGTTTATTAATGGGATGGACATATCTGGGGGCCTCCAGCAAAATGAATGGTGCACAGTCCTCGACCGGCTTGTATTTCCTGTCCAGGACAGCCTTCTCGTCTTCGGAGGAGCTAACTTACTGGCAGTGCGGGCCAGGAATCGTGGAGTTATAAGCTATGTCGATATTGAGGTACGGGCTGATATGCCGGAAAGAATTCTTAGAATTATCTCAAGTTCACCCGTTATTCCGACAGATAGTGGTTTAATAGGAGGGCGCTTGCTGACCAGTTCAGACCTGACATTTCTTCTTACACGTCTGACCATGTCAGGCACAGAGGTGCCGGTGAGCGATTGGACTATTGATTTGCAGTCAGATAGAGGCGATATCGACACTATATATCAGCCGGACATTACCAATAACAATGGAGAAACAACTGCACAAGTTGAAACAAGGGATCAATCGCCAAATGGAGGTATTTCAACAATTTCTTCCAATACATCAGGAATAACAACAGTACAACCTGCTGTAATAACATGGCTTCCAGCCAAATATGAATCAACATTCTACACAACTTGTTATTCAACTGAACTTGAAAGTGATTATCCCAGCAGCCCATATAAGGCAGCAAATACATGGAAATGGTGCAAAGGTGTTAAACCGCCGAGTAAAAAGTATCGTGATCAATTTATGACTCGTGTTGAATTTCAGGGTTCAGGAGTTGCTGAAGGCGGAGAGGTGTGATATTCCCCCGTTTTCACGGACACTCCAGTTAAGTTAGGCTGCCATAGCCTCC
>JASEGS010000013.1 GCA_030017995.1 Thermodesulfovibrionales bacterium | reverse complement strand
AAGATTATGCAATCGGAGTCCTTCTTACTTCAACTAAAGAAAGGGACAATATCTTCAGCGCCGAATGTCAGTCTCCGAGCGCAAGGGACAGTATTTGCAATCATTGACGCAGGCATTGGAAAGAAGGGTTTTCAGAAGAATAGTGTATCCTCCGTTCGGAAGCGTGACAGGATAGAGCCACTTGCCGTCGAGCCCTCTCCTCCTGCGGTCGTCCTTGTTAGTGCCGCAGGCACAGGCCATGTCATACTGTGAATCATTAGAGAGGATTTTTAACTTTTCGATGGTGTCCATGTTTTCTTAATGAATTATATCACAGGTTATTTTGGATAATGGACTTAAGGTGCGTGATAAAAGAAGGTCGGATGTTTTAAAATTAACTATGGCTAACCTAAATATTATTAAAGTTGAAAGACAGGGTTTCAATGTTGCAGGCTCCTGTTGACCTTCTGCGTCAAAGCCTGCTGTACGCAGGATAACATCTGAATGGACGCGGGACGATTACATCGGAGCTGTCCGCTCGCGTATCAGCAATTTCCGCATGCGCTATTCTGTTGAGCCTGGGCTATGCGCTATTGGAGAACCGGACAGCGAATCGGATGTGTTTGTATCGGCAAATTATAAGCTCAGTTTTGATATTCTTCGAAGGAAATTGAAAGGCATGAATGCATGGATACTTGTATTAGATACAAAAGGCATTAATGTGTGGTGCGCTGCGGGCAAAGGGACTTTTGGCACAGATGAATTGGTCAGACAGATTAATCAGATAGAACTGCACAAAGTTGTTAATCACAGAAGGATTATCGTGCCTCAGCTCGGAGCAGTTGGAGTGAATGCAAGGGCGGTTCAGCAGGCAACTGGATTCAGGGTTCATTTCGGTCCTGTGCACGCAAAGGACATTCCTGCTTATATTGCGGCAGGATATAAAAAAACAGAGGGAATGAGGCTGGTGAAATTCTCGATGCTCGACAGGCTGGTGCTCACACCGATGGAGATAAATCCGGCTATGAAAAAGTATCCTGTTTTTGCATTGATTGTGCTGATGCTCTTCGGGCTTCAGCCGTCAGGCATTTTATTTAAGGACGCATTGTCAGGAGGATTGCCTTTTCTGCTTCTCGGTCTGACAAGCGTATTAAGTGGCGCTTTCGTAACTCCTGTAATGCTTCCTTTTATCCCGTTCCGCTCGTTTGCTATTAAAGGCTTTATAACAGGCATGCTTGCTGTTTTTCTCATAACGAAGTCTTTCGGATTAACAGGACTATCGACTATAAGCGCATATCTATTCTTTCCTGTTGCAAGTTCTTACATAGCGCTCCAGTTCACAGGCTCCACAACATTTACGAGTATGTCCGGAGTCAAGAAAGAATTGAAGATAGCAATTCCTATCTATTTGACTACAACCGCTCTTTCCCAGTTATTATTAGTCATATATAAGCTTTTTCAGTGGGAGATATTATGAAGTACCTATCGAATGTAACGAGTCTGCAATACATACCTGAAAAATGCGCTGGCTGCGGAAGATGTGTTGATGTATGCCCTCACAGCGTCTTTGTCATGAAAGACAAGAAGGCGGAAGTTATTGATAAAGACCTCTGTATGGAATGCGGGGCATGTGCTTTGAATTGCGAATTCGGTGCGATAACAGTGGATTCAGGCGTGGGCTGTGCATCTGCAATTATCAACAGCATGATATATGGAGGAGAACCTTCATGTGACTGCAGCGGATCTCCATCAACAGGGGCATCAGGCGGCTGCTGCTAAGTTAAAAAGTCAGACAGTTTTCAACTGAACACATTTCACAACATCTAACTTTTTGAATCTCAAGCAGCCATTACAGGATATGCAGTCAGCTTTTTCTTTGCCTTGCATGAATTTGTTCGGCAGGTCTGGCTCTCTTATGAGGGGTCGTGACATTGATATAAGATCAGCGTCACCCCTCTGGAGGACATCCTCTGCAACATTCTTTGAACGAATGCCGCCCACGAGGATTACAGGGATGTTCAATTCTTTTTTAAATAACCTTGATGCCTTTCGAAAGTATGCCTCCTGCTCTTTTTTGAGGATGTCTATCTGGCAGGTCTTGCCTTTTGATTCATACATGCCGCCGCTCACTTCAACAGCATCCATTCCAAGTTCTTCAAGCCTCTTTGCAACCCTCACACTCTCTTCAGGTTCTAACCCTCCCTCAACAAAATCATCCACATTCATCTTTATCAATATAGGGTAGTTATTTCCAACCTCTTTTCTCATTGCTTTATAAATCTCTTCTACAAAATGGAATCTCCTCCCTTCGTCTCCTCCCCAGTAGTCGTCCCTCCTATTTGTATGAGGAGAAAGAAATTCGCTCACCAGATAACCATGAGCGCCATGTATCTGGATTCCGTCAAAACCTGCATACATTGCTCTTCTGGCAGCGTCACCAAAGGCATCGATGATTTCCCATATCTCTTCATTGGTCATTTCCCTCGGCGTGATTTTTGTGGATGGGTCGTGGACTTCGGATGGCGCAATTGGATTTTCTCCTCCGAGCAGATCCGGGAAACACTGCCTGCCACCGTGTATAAGCTGGAGTATTACTTTCCCGTCGAATCTGTGAACAGCATTTGTGAGACGTTTAAGTTTATCAATGTAAAAATCATTATGTATACATGTCATTTGGGATGATGTCCTTCCTGAAACATGGACCAGAGCGTTGCCTGTGATTATTAAGCCAACTCCGCCTCTTGTTAAGTCTTTATAAAATTCGATCAAGGCGTCGGTTACAAAGCCGTCCTCATTCGCTCTTTTTTCATATGTCGCAGAGCGGACAATACGGTTTTTTAGCTCTATGCCTGCTAAGTTATATGGTTCAAAAAGCATAATGGTTTTTATAAGTTAACCCTCACTGCCAGTTTTATCGCTTCGATAATGCTTGAGGGATTTGCGATGCCTTTCCACGCTATGTCGTACGCTGTACCGTGGTCAGGAGAAGTCCTGATAATCGGCAGTCCTACAGTCATATTCACGCCTGTATCAAAGGCAATCATTTTAAAAGGCGCAAGCCCCTGATCGTGATACATGCAGACTATTATATCGAATTCGCCCTTGTAAGCCTTATGAAAGATGACATCTGCAGGATACGGGCCTGAGACCGGAATTCCCATGCTTTGCGCCTCTTCTATTGCAGGGGTTATCTCTCTTATCTCCTCGTCTCCGAATATGCCTGATTCCCCGGCATGAGGATTAAGCCCTGAAACTGCAATGCGAGGATTTTCGATGCCCAGCATATCGCAGGATTTTTTTGCAAAGATAATAGACTTTAAGACCCTTTTTTTATTTATCAGGGCAGGCACATTTCTCAATGCTGTATGAATAGTCGCAAGTATAAGCTTCAGGCTGTCGCTGTAAAACATCATTGCGTAGTCTTTTGTACCGGTTAATTCGGCAAGCAGCTCGGTATGTCCCGGCCATTTAAATCCAGCCATTTTTAGAGCTGCCTTTGTAATAGGGGCTGTAACAATTGCATCTACGCTTTTATTAAGCGCAAGCTCTACAGCCTTTTTTATGTAGCTTACGCAAGCCCTGCCTCCTTCGGCAGTGGGTTTGCACTTTTGAAAGTCCCTGTCTTTGATTTCATAGGTATTTATCAGTTTGAGACTGTTTAAGTCTATCGGCATGTTGAGCCTTTCAATGGTTTCTTCAAGGATGGCGAGGTCTCCTATGATAATCGGCTCGCATATTCCGGCAGTCTCATGTGACATGAGAGCCTTCATTACTATTTCAGTACCTATGCCTGCAGGGTCACCTATGGTAATTGCAATTTTTTTAAGTTCCATTCCTATTGCTGAAAAATATTCACACCTTCTGGAAGAGTGAATTCAAATGTTTTGTCTTTGAGTCCTGTATTGACTCTGACATCTTTAAGGAATATCTCGATCCTGTTTGAAAGGTTATCAACTATGATAAGCGATTCTATAGGGAATTCCCCATCAGACGGTAAAAGCTCTATATGCGATATGTTTCCCATCGGCTTTTTGGGTTTCAAAAGAAGTTTGTCGTTTTTCACAGATACATTGAACTCTTCTTTAATATTTCCAAACCCTCCCAAAAGCGCTATGGGAGCCTGTCCGTAGGCAGCCCTGTCGAATCTGGATTTGAATGCCTGTTTTTCCTTGGGCTGATAAATAATAATTTCATCCCCAGATATATAGACAATCTGAGGCTTTTCTCCTTTATATTCCCACCGCATTCTTTGAGACTTTATAAAGAATTCGCCTTTATATGTGTCTGTTCTTTTCAGATCTTTGAGATGGCTTTTCTGAATAAAGCTGCCTTTTATATCTTTTATGTTTTCATATGCCTTTTGAATTTTCAGCACTTCATCTTCAGTTTGTGAAGCAAAAGAGACAGAAGACAGAGCACAGAACACAGAACATAGAAGCCAGAGGATAGAGTACAGACTGTCTGTCTTCACCTTCGTCCCAGAAAATCCCTCGGCTTCCCTGCGCCTCTGGGCGGTCCGACAAGGCCGTCTTCTTCAAGAAGTTCCATAATCCTTGCAGCTCTGTTATAGCCTATTTTTAATCTTCTCTGGATAGAGGATATTGAAACCTCTCCTGCTGATTCTGCAAAATCAATTACCCTTTGGTACATTTCATCCCTTTCACTGGAAATGTCTGCCCCATTTTGTTTTTCATCTATTACGACGATATTGTCAAAGCCTGCATAATCCGGCTTTCCCTGTGATTTGACGAATTCGGTTACTGCCCTGACCTCTGATTCGCTCACATATGCCCCGTGAATTCTAACAATCTTGATGCCTGGCAGCATGAATAGCATATCTCCTGCTCCGAGGAGTTGTTCTGCTCCATGGGAGTCGAGAATTGTTCTTGAGTCTATCTTTGATGTGACCTGAAAAGATATGCGAGCAGAAAAATTAGCCTTAATAAGTCCTGTAATAACATCAACTGAGGGTCTTTGAGTTGCAAGGATCAGGTGAATTCCTGATGCCCTTGCCATTTGGGCAAGTCTTGTTATGGCTGTCTCCACATCGGTCGGCGCTGTAAACATCAGGTCAGCGAGTTCGTCTATGAATACAATTAAATAGGGGAGTCTATCTGATTTTTGCACCAGCCTGTTATATCCTTCGATATTTCTTGCGCTTTTTTCGGCGAGCAATCTGTATCTCCTCTCCATTTCGAAGACGACCTTTTTTAAAGCCTCAGACGCCTCTTTCGGGCTTGTTATAACAGGCGAGATGAGATGAGGTATATCACTGTAAGCAGACAATTCCAGCAATTTTGGGTCTATAAGCAGCATTTTTACTTCATCAGGAGAGGCTTTATAAAGAAGGCTTATTATCATGGCATTTATAGAGATGCTTTTACCAGAGCCTGTTGCTCCTGCTACGAGGAGATGAGGCATTTTTGACATGTCTGTAATCAGAGGGTTTCCGAAGATATCTTTCCCCAGCGCAAGAGAAAGAAGGGAAGGGCTCTTCATGAATATATCTGATGAGATTATCTCTTTAAGGCAAACAGTTGCACGCTGCCTGTTCGGGACCTCGATGCCTATAGTTGCCTTTCCTGCTATAGGATACACCCTGATACTCTGTGCCCGGAGGGCAAGGGCAAGGTCGTCCGATAAGGACACTATTCTGTTTATCTTTACACCTGCGGCAGGCTCAAACTCATACATGGTTACTACTGGTCCCGGGTGTGCCTGCTTTATTTTCCCGTTTACTCCAAAGTCATAAAGTTTCTTTTCCAGCCCTGATGCTGCTTCATTTAACTCTTCTTTTGACGGGCCGGGAATATTTTCGGCGTCCTTCAGTAATTCCATGGAGGGGAGTCTATAGCTGCCGTCCCTGTCAAATCTGGGAATGTGTGAGACTGTGAATGGCTGTGCAGGTGTTTCCGGAAGACGGTGTAAAGTGTAAGTTTCTTCTGCGCTGCTGTGTTCCAATATGTTGACCTCATGACGTTCTGGTTGCTTCTGTTTCCAGCTATGTTTTAAACCCGCTAAGTATGAGAACGGCGATACAGGACTCATAAGTATTATGGATATGAGCATAAGAGCGATATTTAATATATATGCTCCGACTTTTGAAAGAAAATTCTCGAACAGATTTGAAAATATGATGCCAAGCAGTCCGCCCGGAGGGTCGATCTCAACATGAATGGTTTTTGCCAAAAGCTGAAGCAGAATGGACAGGGAGGAAAGAAATATCAATACGCCCAGGACGCGTATCATATTCCTTTCTTTGCCGAGTATTTTCCTGACCCCGTATATAGACAGAAATAAAGGCAGCATGAACCCGGCAAGTCCTATAGCGGAAAGTATTATGTCAGCTATATGGGCGCCTGCTATGCCGCCATAGTTTTTAACCTGATTTGCAGAGAAGGTGAAAACAGACGTATCCCATTTATTGTAAGTAAAAAGAGAGACAGCTATATACAGGCTTCCAAGGACAGCAATAACCCCTGTTATTTCCTGACGTCTTTTGCTTTTAGTTTGGACAAGTGTGTTGTTTGCCTGTTGCATATTCCCTCATAAATAATAAAAAAGCACTAAAGCTCCGAAAAAAATACGGTATGCTGCAAAGGAATCGAATGTATGACGTGTAATGAATCCTAAAAATGCCCTAATAACGATAAGCGCAGAGAAGAAGGAGACGAGAAACCCTGTTACAAAGACAGGAATATCGCGCGCATTCAAATAATTCAGGCTCTTGAATATGTCATATGATGTAGCGGCGAACATTGTAGGTATTGCGAGAAAGAAGGAGAATTCTGTGGCTGCTTTTCGCTGGAGGCCAAGGCACATAGAGCCCATTATTGTCGCGCCCGCCCTTGAAACACCGGGAAACAAAGCTAAGGTTTGGGCTAATCCTATACCTATCGCCTTTCTGTAAGAAACAGAATCAATATCAGCTATGACAGGATTTTTTACTGTCCTTTCGATAATAAGTATGACAATCCCTCCAGCAATAAGGGCGCAGGCTACTGTTATCGGATTGAACAGATAGTTTTTTATAAATTTGTGCGCGAACAATCCTATGAATGCAGCAGGCAGAAATGCTATCAGGAGATTCGATATAAAACGGTTTGAGGTTTTTGTCCCGATGCCCTTTATTGTTGATATAATGCGCTCACGGTATGCCCATACCACTGCAAGTATCGCCCCGAGCTGGATGAACACCTCAAAGGTCTTTGCTCTATCTCCTCCGAAATCGAGTATGTTTCCTGCAAGGATTAGATGTCCGGTTGATGATACGGGGATGAATTCCGTAATGCCTTCTACTATGCCGAGGATGATCGCCTTTATGATATCGTTGTTCATTTAAAGCTTGAATTTTTCCTTTAAGTATATCATAAGTTTATGGGTTATACTTCCATGATAACCGGCATAATCATAGGCCTCCTGTCCATTGTATTTCTGAGATATTTTTTGAGGGTGCTTCTTATCTTTGCCTGAATGAGAGAGATGTCGGATATTACGTCGTCTTCGATGCCTGTCAAGGTAGCGGCCATCAACTCCCTGACCTCATTTATGATGTCCTGCGAGGCGTCTTCAAATATAAAGCCTCTCGATATGATCTCTGGCCCGGAGACTATTTTTTTTGTGAGCTTTTCGATTCCCACCAGTACGATTACAATACCGTCATGAGCGAGCCTTCTTCTGTCCCTTAGCACCATGTCTTCCACTCCTCCGGCGTCTTTTCCATCTATAAAAATACGGCCTGAGCTGACCTTCCCGCTTTTCAATGCTCCTGAAACATTTATCTCAAGAGGAGTCCCGTTTTCAAGAAGAAATATATTTTCAAGAGGGATGCCTGATTTTTCAGCGAGTTTAGAGTGATACTTCAGATGCCTGTATTCTCCATGTATGGGTATGAAATATTTAGGCCTAACGAGATTTATCATAAGCTTCAGCTCTTCCTTTGACGCATGTCCTGATACATGTATCTCTGATACCTTTTCATAGATGACATCGGCCCCTCTGTGCATGAGGTGATTTATTATTTTCCCTATAGAACGCTCGTTCCCCGGGATCATCTTCGCGGAGAGTATCACAGTATCTCCTTCTTTTATCTTTATGTGTTTATGCTCATCCACCGCAATCCTTGAAAGCACGCTCATAGGCTCTCCCTGACTTCCTGTGGTTATTATGACCACCTCGCTGTCTGGTATATCTTTTAGATTTTCGAGCCTCACCCATGTGTTCTCAGGTATTTTGAGATAGCCGAGGTCAAGAGCGATCTGCGCGTTTGAGACAATGCTCTTGCCGCACATTATAACTTTGCGGCCATACTGAATAGCGACATCCACTGCCTGCTGTATCCTGTGTATATTCGATGCAAATGTTGATATGATTATCCTTCCTCTTGCCTTTGAGAATATGTCTTCAAATGCCCTTCTTACTTCCTTTTCAGAAAATGTGAATCCCCCTTTTTCAGCATTGGTGCTGTCCGAAAGCATAACAAGAGTGCCTTTTTCGCCGTATTCGGAGAATTTGTGAAAGTCCATCAATTCGCCGTCTACAGGGGTAGGGTCGAGTTTAAAGTCCCCGGTATGTATGATATTGCCAATGGGTGTATTAATTCCCAGTCCGACCCCGTCAACTATACTGTGAGTAACGCGGATGAATTCAACGATAAAAACACCGAGGTTAATCTTATCTCTCGGTTTTACCGGTATGAGTGCGGCATTAGTCAGATTATGCTCTTTTAATTTCTCCTTAACAATTGCAAGGGTCAATGGGGTGCCATAAACAGGGGTATTTATTTCCTTAAGTAAAAACGGCAGCGCTCCTGTATGGTCTTCGTGTCCGTGTGTAAGTATAATCCCTCTTACCTTTTCTTTGTTCTCAAGCAAGTATGTAAAATCAGGTATGACAAAGTCCACGCCCAGCATATCTTCTTCCGGGAACATGAGACCTGCATCTACTATGATGATGTCGTCAGAATATTGAAAGGCGGTCATATTTAGACCGATCTCTTCAAGCCCGCCTAATGGAATTACAAACAGGGAGTTTCCTGAGATTTGCTCTATCTCCACAAATCTACCAGTTCTTCAATGCTGACATCTCCATCGATGATCTGTTTGATTATTGGCTTCTCATAAGGTTCGTCAGCATTAGATTTTTTTATCTGCAGGATATTATCTGCAACATTGAAAAAGGCATCGACAACTTCAGGGTCAAACTGCCTCCCTCTTTGGTCTTTTATATAGTTCAGCGCCATTTCTATGGGCCATGCAGATTTATATATCCTGTCTGATGTGACAGCATCAAAGACGTCTGTAATTGCCACTATCCTTCCGGACAATGGAATGTCTGTTCCTTTTAAGCCGATAGGATACCCGTCGCCATCCCATCTTTCGTGGTGACTCAGCGCAATTTCTCTGGCAAATTCCAGCAGCGGGAGGTTGGTTCCGCTTAAGATCTTGCTGCCTATAACAGTATGCATTTTTATTATCTTGCGCTCTTCATCTGTCAGGTTTACCGGTTTCAGCAAAATGTCATCAGGTATCCCTATCTTGCCTACATCATGCATCGGGGCTGCATATCTCATCATCATGGCATGTTCAGAGTTAATACCGAGTTCTTCAGCTACAAGATTGACATAATCAGCTATCCGTTCAATGTGTTTTCCTGTTTTGTCATCTCTGAATTCAGCCGCTTTGCCTAACCTTATTATTATCTCCAATTGCGCATAAGTCAGCATCTGGAGACTTTCGCGTAGATTTGATTCCATGATATTCATGGATTTATGCAGAATTTCATCCCTTTCTTTTAGCTTTAACATATTGAAGACCCTTGCTTTGAGTTCCTCTACAAAAAACGGCTTGGTGATATAATCATCTGCCCCGAGAGAAAGGGCATCTATTATAAATTGCTTATCTGTTAGCGCTGACAGAACGATTATCGGGAAGTAATTTTTCTCTCTCACTTCTTTTAATCTTTTCAGCACATCAAAGCCGTCCATTATTGGCATCATCAGGTCTAGTAATATTAGAGATGGCGGACCTTTCGATTCTATTGCATCAAGAAATTCCTTTCCATTATATGCTTTTTTTATAACAATGTCTTGTTCGCCCTTGAAAGCCGTCTCAATGAGCATGACATTGGTAGGAACATCATCAACTACATAAATGGTTCTTTGCATCCACTCCCCTTTAAAACAAAATTCTTATCTCACCACATTGACTTCTTTCTTAGTCGTAGAGAATTACTTACTACAGAAACAGAGCTAAAAGCCATAGCTGCTGATGCAATCATTGGATTTAACAGCGGACCTCCAAAAGGATATAAGGCTCCGGCAGCAACAGGAATCCCGATTATGTTATAGAAAAATGCCCAAAAGAGGTTCTGTTTAACTGTTCTGATGGTAATTTTGCTTAGTTTAATGGCATCGATTGCGCTCTTTAAATTTCCTTTCAACAGGGTTATGTCTGATGCCTCTATGGCTATGTCTGTACCTGTGCCTATGGCGATCCCGACGTCAGCTTCTGCAAGGGCAGGAGCGTCATTAATTCCGTCTCCGATCATTGCTGTTATTTTCCCTTCGGATTTTATTTTTTTGACAGCTTCAATCTTTTGATCCGGCATTACTTCAGAAAAAAACCTCCTGATTCCCGCCTCTTTTGCAATTGCAGCGGCTGTATTATGGTGGTCCCCTGTAATCATTATAACATCAATGCCCATATTTTTAAGTTCGCTGATTGCTTCTGCTGAACCTTCCTTTATGGTATCAGCTACGGAGAATACAGCGCGCACTTCATTATTAACAGCCATAAAAATAGGAGTCTTTGCCTCTGATGAAATTTTATCATATATCGGTTTTGCAGGAGAAATATTTATCCCTTGTTTAGTCATGAGCCTTTCATTGCCAATAAGAACCTCAATTTCCTCTTCTGACTTCTGTCCTTTGACCTTTGTTTTTATCCCGCCTCCTGCTATGGCAGAGAATTCAACAGGCTCGTAAAGTTCGGCGCCTTTTTCTATTGCCTTTTTAACTATTGCGCCACCCACCGGATGTTCTGAAAACCTCTCTGCTGATGCCGCTATCTGCAAGGCTTCATCGGTTGTCATGTTGTCAACAGGTATTATATCCACCACTTCAAGCTCTCCTTTGGTTATTGTCCCTGTTTTATCCAGCACTACAGATTCAATCTTATGGCAAAGTTCCAGCGCCTCTGCATCTCTAATAAGTATGCCTTTTTCAGCGCCTTTGCCTGTGCCTACCATTATGGCAGTGGGTGTGGCAAGACCCAGCGCACACGGGCAGGCTATTATCAGCACTGCTATAAAGTTCATTAAAGCAAGCGTAAAAGCAGAACTAAAGATAGTCCATATGAAGAATGTGGCTATAGCAATCCCTATCACAGTTGGAACAAATATGGAGGCAACCCTGTCTGCCAGTCTCTGTATGGGCGCTTTGCTACCCTGCGCCTCTTCAACAAGTTTTATTATTTGGGAAAGAGCTGTTTCCCTGCCTATCTTTAATGCCAGAAATTTAAAACTCCCTGCCTTATTTAGCGTCCCGCCAAAGACCTTATCTCCGGTTAATTTCTCCACAGGAAGGCTTTCCCCTGTAAGCATTGATTCATCCACTGTTGAAAATCCTTCTAAAAGCTCTCCGTCTACAGGGATTCTTTCTCCGGGTTTGACAATAACAATATCGCCAACAGATACCTCTTCAATCGGAACTTCTTTTTCTTCATCATCTCTTATAATAACTGCTGACCTTGGATGGAGCCCCATTAGTTTTCTTATAGCCTCTGATGTCTTGCCCTTTGCCCTTGCTTCGAGCATTTTGCCAAGAAGGATAAGGGTTATTATGGTTGCAGAGGTATCAAAATATACATGCGGCGTGAGACCGCCTTTGAAAAACAAGTGAGGTGCAAATGTGGTAACAACGCTGTAAATGTAAGCAGCATTCGTTCCGACGCTTATAAGGGTGTTCATGTTTGCTGTTCTGTGCCTGAGTGCTGATATTGCTGCACTGTGGAATCTCATGCCGCTCCAGAATTGGACAGGTGTTGCGAGGAGAAACAGGACATGCCAGTTTGACAGCGCTGGAAATGCAAGCATGCTTCCGATGATTATACAGACGGTAAGAATGGCGCTTACTATAAACTGTTTTTTAAGTTCTTTAAACTCCCTTTCTCTGCGTTCTCTTTCCCTATCAACGAATTTCTCTGTTATCTGTTCGACTGAATAACCGGCTTCTCTGATAATTTTTTTAAAATCCTCAAAACCAACAATCGTGGGGATATATTCAATAGATGCCCTTTCTGTCGCAAGATTGACGGAGATGCTTAGAACACCATAAAGCCCCTTTAATGCCCTTTCAACAGCGCTTACGCATGCTGCGCAGGTCATTCCCTTTATGGCAAGATCCATTTTTAGCGTTGAAACGCCGTATCCCTCGTCTCTGATGGCATTGATTATCGTAGATAAGATGATTGGTTTTTCCGGTTCTTTGAATTCTACGGATGCTCTTTCAGCAGGCAAATTAACCGATGCGGTTTTTACTCCATCTATCTTTTTGAGCGCTCTTTCGACGGCAGAAGAGCAAGCAGCGCAACTCATTCCTGTAACGGGAATGTCTATTTTTTTTGGCATGGTGGTAGTTTAAAAAATAGAATTGTAAAAATGCAAAAGTATATTCATCCAAAGCAAGCGATTCCTCCTTTTAGGGGAGGAATCGCTCAACCGGGTTCGTAATTCTGTTAGAGGATTGTTTTTTCGCTCAGAAGCTCGCCTTTAACCCCTATAATTATCTCTGTGAGAGGTATGTTTTTGCTTGACATGGTTATCGCTTCTTTCAATACAGCGGTCATGCCTCCACAGCAAGGCACTTCCATTCTGAGGCAAGTCACTTTTTGTATGGGGATGTTTGTAAATATCTCTGTGAATTTATTGACATAGTGCATAGCGTCATCGAGCTTTGGGCATCCGATCAGAATTTTCTTTTCCGGAATAAATTTCCTGTAAAAGTCTGGCGCTGCAAAAGCGGTGCAGTCAGCAGCAACCAGTAAATCAGCATTGTTCAGAAATGGCGCCACCGTTCCTATAAGCTTAATCTGGATTGGCCAGTGTGAAAGCCTGAAACTTGTATCCGCTTCAGTCATTGTGCTCCCTATAGTGGAACATGAAGGACATTCGTTCATATATTACCTCCTGAATTTTTGTTTCTTGATTAATTATATACAGCTTTATGTATGGGCCGGTATGACGGAAATCATAAATATCCCCTTTCCATTGTTTGCCTTAATGGTCTGACTTTTTTGATATAATAAGTCACCTAAATTGTAAGAAATAAGGAGATAGTATGCGGGTGAGACGGTTTTTTGTTCTGATGCTGGTTTTTTTAATGTGCGCTGCGTCTGCAGGATCAGCAGAAATGAGGATACGTTGCGCGTCAACTACAAGCACGCAGAATTCTGGGCTTTTCGATTATATCCTTCCTGTATTTGAGAAAAGGACAGGGATCAAAGTTGATGTTGTTGCAGTCGGCACAGGCGCTGCTATTGAGATTGGAAAAAGGGGCGATGCTGATGTTGTATTTGTCCATGCAAAGGAGCTGGAATTGAAGGCGGTCGAGGAAGGATATTTCGTGAACAGACGGGATGTGATGTATAACGACTTTGTTGTCATTGGCCCTCAGAATGATCCATTGAAGATAAAGGGTATAAAGTCGGCATTGGAAGCATTCAAGAAGATTGCTGAAAACAACGCATTATTTGTATCGCGCGGCGATAAGTCAGGCACACATACAAAGGAGCTTTCAATATGGGAAAAGGCAGGCGTCGAGCCTAAAGGGCAAAAGTGGTATCTTGAGGTAGGACAGGGAATGGAAAAGACTCAGAGGATCGCGAATGAAAAGCGGGCTTATACCTTGACCGACAGGGGAACATGGCTTGCGACAAAGGATAAGGACAAGCTCGAAATGATAATAGTCCTCGAAGGCGATACAATATTATTCAACCAATACGGAGTTATGGCGGTGAATCCAGAAAGGCATAAGCATGTGAAATATAAAGAGGCTATGGATTTTATAAACTGGCTTGTATCAAAGGAAGGGCAGCAGGTTATCGGAGCGTTCAAGGATAAGCACGGCAATCCGTTGTTTGTGCCGAACGCGAAGTAAATGAGGATAACGATGGAGGGGGAGATATAAGAAAATGGACATTTATTTTGAGGTTAAATCCAGCTTCGGTAAAATAATAAGAACTACTCTCAGTCATTGGGAACTCATAACAAAACTGAAACATCCTGAAATTGAAGGGAAGGAAATTGAGGTGCAAAAATGTCTTTCAGAGCCTATCGAGATTAGAAAAAGCTCTGAAGACTCCGATGTTTATTTATACCATTCATCTTATATGAGATACTATATCTGTGTCGTTGTAAGACATTTAAACGGCGGCGGGTTTATAATAACAGCATATATAACAGACAAGATAAAGGAAGGAGAATCGATATGGAAAAAATAACGATAACATACGATAAAATCGGCAACACCCTCGATGTGTGGTTTGAAAAACCAAGGCCTTGCATCAACGAGGAACTGGGCAACGGCGTTATTATCAAAAAAGATGAGAGCGGAGAGATAATCGGCTTTGAGAAGATAAATTATTTAAAAAAAGAGAAGCCGGAAGATGTCCACTCAATTCCTTTAGAGGTTACTATCGCGTAAATAAATATGGAAATATATGAAAAAGTAAGAAAGTATCTCTATGAAAATGTCGGGGCAGGTTTGCGGCAATGGCACATGGGCGAAGTTCCGCGCCGATTTTGTAATGGTGGTTGCCGGCGCAACGCGCAGGGCATTTGACTTTACCGGAAAATACGGCACGCTTGAGCGTGAGAAAAACATCATTGCAGACTTGCCTATCCGCTATGGCAAGCCGGAGGAATACAAGTTCTACAAAGGCGGAGGCCTTGACATTCAGCCTGTAAGCAAAGAGGCGCTCATCAGGGCAATCCAGAAATGCCATCAAACCCTCTGGGGCGGCGGACGCCTTTCACCACCTGCCGCATTCGGGGAGTTGTGCAAGATTATTTTTGTAAAGATCGGCGACGAGCAGGTAAAGCGCAAAAAGGGCGAGCCCTATGAATTTCAGATAAAGACACATGAGACAAGCCGCCGCCTTTCAGAACGAATAAAGGCGCTTTATGCCATACAGCGTGAAAAAGACCCAGAAGTTTTTACCGATACCATAAAGGTGGATGACGCCACGCTCCGCACGGTAGTATCGCATCTTGAAAGCATAAACCTGAGCAAGACTGACCTTGACACCAAAGGACTTGCCTTTGAGCAATTCATGGACGGCTTTTTCAAGGGCGACTTCGGGCAATATTTTACGCCGCGCGAAATCATAGAGTTTTCCGTCCACATGCTGAGACCCACAAATGAGGATTTAGTGCTTGATCCTGCCTGCGGATCTGGAGGCTTTCTTCTTCATGCCCTTGACGCCGTAAGAAAAGAGGCTGACGACTATTACGACGACGGAACTACCGAGCATTATAAACACTGGCATGACTTTGCTAAGAATCGCCTTTTCGGTTTAGAGATAAATGAAGAAATTGCCCGCGTTGCTAAGATGAACATGATTATCCACGACGACGGGCATACCAATGTCATGGGATTGGATGCGCTTGAACCTATCAAACGGCTTACCGCTCAAAATAAGGGTTTTGCAGAAAACCGCTTTGACATTATCCTCACAAATCCGCCTTTTGGCGCAATGGTCAAGCAGGAAGAAAAACCTTACCTCTCAAGCTATGAAATGAGTGAGATTTCAAATGCTGTTAAGTCATCCGCAAAGGTTGACCCATCAATGGGCAAGAAAATGGTTAAAAAGAAAACCTCCGTTAAGACCGAGATACTTTTCTGCGAGCGGGTATGGCGCTTTCTCAAGCCCGGCACAGGCAGGGCAGCCATTGTTCTGCCGGATGGCATTTTGACAAACTCATCCCTTCAGGGAGTGAGAGACTGGCTTTTAAACAAGTTCCAGATACTTGCAGTTATAAGCCTGCCACAGTTTGCCTTTGCGCATTTCGGCGCTGGCGTGAAGGCAAGCATCGTCTTTTTACGCAAGCGGGCGGACGATGAAAAGGCTACGAAGGACGAACCGATATTTATGGCTGTGGCTGAAAACATCGGCTATGACGCAACAGGACGCAAGACCATGAAGGTTATTGATTCGCAGGTTGTGGATAGGGCTAAAACGGAAATTCAGCGATGCGATTTATATGATGCAAGGGTTATCCATGAAAATGTCGGCACGGAAGATTCGCCTCGGTGGATGTGCCGCCACTTTTTGACGCTTCGAGATACAGGCATAGTCGGCAAATATAAGGAATATCTTAAAGACCCGACAAATTTTTTCGTCTAAGCCCCGCTGACGGCGAGCAGCCGCAGTGTTTCGCAATCAAGCGGGGCGAGGTGAAAGAAAGATTAGATGTGAATTTTTATATAAACACTGTAGATTTTAGCGGTCTTAGCTATGGAACTAAATCGCTACATTCACTTTCTAATGATATATTTCAAGGCGTAACTATAAGAACAGGCTTACCATCCGATCCTATTGCACTTAAAGTAAAAAATATTCTTGGGGATGATAGTATTGATTTTCTAAATATAGAACATACTTGCAACGTTCCAGAACAAAAACTTTTGAAAGTAGGAGATATTATAACTCCGTTTATAGGAGAGGCTGTTCGGTTAATAAAGTTTTCAGTTTTTAATGGAGAACCAAACAAATATACTATAGATGGAAATGTAGGAGTTATCAGGCTTAATACCAATATAGTAATCCCAGAGTATATACAACAATGGTTTCAATCACGATGGGGGACATCGCAAATCCTTAGATTAATTGGAGGTGGAGGTGTCCCATTTCTAGGTACGCATAATGCAAAAAAGTTGCTTGTAGCTGTTCCTCCATATTCAATCCAACAAGAACTCGTTTCTGATATGCAGGCTGCCAGTGAATCCCGTCGCCGAAAACTCCAGCATACGGAGGAACTTTTAAGGGGCATAGATACATACCTGCTTGAAACGCTTGGGCTAACCCCGCCGCCAGCGGAGACGAGAAAGGTTTTTGCTGTAAGGTTGAGGCAGTTGCAAGGCAAAAGGATAGATGCACCCGCATACCAGCCTTTATTTGCAACCGGTCATGCACCGAATATTCCGTTAAATTCTCTGTCAGAGCTTGCGTTTATAGACACGCATGTGGCTGATAAGCCTAAAAGCGAAGAATATCCCGTCCCTTATATAGGCTTACCGGAATGCAGCCAGACCGAGATCAAGGAGGTAGTAATGCGCTCATATTTAGAAGTTAAAGGGCGCAGTGTTGTGAAACCCGGAGATATTCTTTTTGCCCGCATAGAGCCGAGTATCTTTAATAAGAAATATGTTTTGGTAGAAGATTTGAAAGACTACGAGTATGCTTATACCTCAACCGAGTTTTATGTTGTTACGCCTAATCCCGATGTGGTTGATCCTTACTATCTTTACGCTATGTTTTTTTGCGCCTTTGTCTTTAATCAGGTTCAGGGCAAAACAACAGGCTCATCTGGCTGTCGCCGTTTGTCTCCAGAGTCGTTCAGAGATTTGCGAATCCCCATCCCTTCCCTTGACCTCCAGCGCGCCATAGCCGCTGAAATCCGCCGCCGCAGGGATAATGCTCGGCAATTGAGAGCAGAGGCAGAGGCTGAATGGTCAGCGGCAAAGGAGAGATTTGAAAGAAGCCTTTTAGGAGATTGAAAGACAAAGATTGCAGAGGTGCGGGGAGAGGGGTTAAAATAACTGAGAGAAAGTCGCTACAAATTTAAGCAAAGGAGGAAAGACATGGGAGTCGGAGTAATGGTTGAATTAAAGGTTGAAGACATTGCGAGTTCTATTAAAAAGCTCGATAAGGCTGACAAAGAAACGCTGCTTCTTTTGTTATCAGACAAAGGCAAAGAGATTGCTAAAAGAGTAAAGGATATAAAAACCAAAAAAGTTAAGCCGATGACAAGAGAGGAAATCTTCCAGGATGTCTTATAAAGACGCCTATCATCGTAATGTCAAAGCCGACTTAAAAAATTTTGACTGACCTGTTGTTTGGGACAGTGTAGATAAAGGTTGAGTTTAACCATATAAAAACAAGTATAATTTCAACATAGAGACGACGATGAAGAATTTTGAAGAAATCAAAGAAATGCTCCGGAAACACAAAGACGAGCTTAAAGAACAATATGGCTTGAAAGAGATAGGCATATTCGGCTCATATGTCAGGGGCGAACAGAATGAAAAAAGCGACATAGATATTCTCGTTGAACTGGAGAAACCGATTGGATTTATAAGGTTCTTCAGGCTTGAAAACACCCTTTCCCAACTTCTCGGCGTACCGGTAGAGATAGTTACTAAAAAAGCGCTTAAACCTCATATTGGCAAGAGAATCTTACAAGAGGTCATATATGTCTGAAGAAAGGGTGCTGTTGGACTACCTGAATGATATTCTTGAATCCATTGCCGATATACGAGAGTTTACCGCGGGGATAAATAGAGAAGGCTTTTTCAATGATAAGAAGACCATTAAAGCGGTTGTCCGAAGCCTCGAAGTCATCGGCGAGGCGGTAAGCAAACTCCCTGATAACATCAGAGAAATGTATCCTGAAATCCCATGGCAGGAAACCGTTGCAATGAGAAACCGCCTTATACACGAATACTTCGGTGTAGATCTTGATATAGTCTGGCAGACAATAGAAGAGGACTTGTCACCTTTGGACGAAATAGTAAAGAGAATGCTTGAAGAAATGTCATGAAAATAACTTCCTATCCTGAAGTAGATGTTGATCGAAGCCTTTAAAAAAGCATTTTCGCTTATATTCAGCCTTGACCCTGAACTTTTGGGGATAATTTTTCTATCCTTCAAGGTCTCGGGCGCGGCGCTTTTGATAGCGTCTGCCATAGGTTTGCCGCTGGCTGCGATACTTGGTTTAAAAAAAATACCCGCAAAGGGCATCTTTGTCAGCCTTATGAATACCTTTATGGGATTGCCACCCGTCGTTGTTGGGCTCTTTGTTTATATGATGCTCTCAAGGAGCGGGTCTTTGGGTTTTATGGGCCTGCTCTATACTCCTTCAGCGATGATCATTGCCCAGACCATACTTGCTCTGCCAATTGTGGTATCGCTCTGCCATTCCGCAATTATCAGCGTTGACCGCAATATCAGACTTGCCTCTCAAACTCTCGGAGCGACTCCGTTTCAGATTTCTGTTGCAGTTATCAAAGAGTCCAGATACGGGATAATGTCAGGCATCATCGCTGCTTTGGGCAGGGTAATGGCCGAGGTAGGGGCGATTCTCATTGTTGGAGGAAACATTGCGGGATATACGAGGGTGATGACTACCACAATTGCGCTTGAGACGGACAAGGGAAATTTCGAGCTTGCCATTGCACTCGGCATAATACTTCTGACGGTTTCTCTCTGCATAAATATGTTTTTACATTTGTTTCAGAAAAGAGAAGTGGTTCAGGCGGGTTTATGGGATTAAGACTGGATGTATTAAGTATCTCTAAGAGTTATTCGGGGAAGGCTGTTCTCAAAGATTGTTCGCTCTCTTTTGACAAGGCAGGAGTTTATGTGCTTATGGGACAGAACGGCACAGGCAAGTCCACTTTTCTGAGGATATGCAGCCTTCTTGAGAATCCAGACAGCGGTGAGGTCAATTATCTTTCAGGAGATAATATTTTAATTAAAGACATAGGCCTTAGGCGCAGGATAACCCTCGTCCTACCTAAGGTTGGGCTATTTAATACTACAGTTTTTAATAATGCCGCATACGGAATGAAGATCAGAGGGATTAAAGGCAGAGAGCTAAAAGAGCGGATTGACAGCGCTTTAAATTTTGTCGGTCTTCTGCATAAAAAGAGCCAGAATGCACTTACCCTTTCAAGCGGCGAGGCGCAGAGGCTCGGCATTGCGAGGGCGCTTGCTATAGAGCCAGAGATTCTTTTCCTCGATGAGCCCACGGCATCGGTTGACGAGGAGAATACGCGCATTATCGAGGATATAATCCTGAATATGAAAAAGGAGCGCAGATCAATAATCATCATTACCACCCATGACGGCGTCCAGGCCGGGAGGCTCTCAGACAGGCTTCTTTTGCTGGATAAAGGGTGGATTGTTGAGCGTTAAGTTGAACTTTCCCTTCCCTTTTTAGTATCTTACTAAGAGCCTGCCGGAGTGGCGGAATTGGTAGACGCAAGGGACTTAAAATCCCTCGGAGCTTGCTCTGTACGAGTTCGAGTCTCGTCTCCGGCACCAGATAAAACTGGTGCAAAGAGGTGCTGGAGTGGTGGAGTAAGGGATATTTTAATTCAAAATAGGATTTGGGTATTATCAAAAATGAAGACAACTATTAAAAAAGCTATTCTTCCTGCTGCTGGTCTCGGCACAAGATTTTTGCCGGCCACAAAGGCATCTCCTAAAGAAATGCTGCCGATTGTTGACAAGCCGCTTATCCAGTATGCGGTTGAAGAGTCCATATCGTGCGGAATAGAGGAGTTTATAATCATTACAGGGAAACACAAGAGGGCTATTGAGGACCATTTTGACTCTGCATTTGAACTCGAGGAAAAACTCAAAAATACAGGGAAAAAGAAACTGCTTGAAGAGATCAACAAATTAAGCCACATAAATTTTGCTTACATACGTCAGAGGATTGCCCTGGGGCTTGGGCACGCTATACTTTGTGTAAAGCCTTTTGTCAGCGATGAACCCTTCGCTGTGCTTTTGAGTGATGACATTATAGACCCAGACTATCCACTTTTGAGAGAGATGATAAAGATTTACGAACAAAAGAGATGTCCTGTGATCGCTTTAGAGGAAGTTCCGAAGGCGGAAGTTCAACGCTATGGAATTATTGATGGTGTCCTTGAAGGAGATGTTTATAAAATAAACGACCTTGTGGAGAAGCCGGAGCCTCGGAATGCGCCGTCTAATCTTGCTATAATCGGGCGGTATATTTTAACTCCGGATATATTCGAAATCCTTGAAAAGCAGAGGCCGGGATTTGGCGGTGAGATTCAGCTTACAGATGCACTAAGAGAGATTGTAAGGAGAATGCCAATATATGGTTACCTTATAAAAGGCAAAAGGTATGATGCAGGGGATAAATTGGGATACCTGAAGGCTACTGTTGATTTAGCGCTAAAGAATAAAGAATTATCAGAGAGTTTTAAGAAGTTCTTATTTGAAAAAGTGAAAGCAGAATGAAAAATGTCTTAAAAGGGCTGTTCTTTTACGAGGTGGACACATGCAGGTGGCCGCTGATAGACCTTTATGAGAATAATGATGAACTCGTATTCGAGGTTGACCTGCCGGGCGTAGAGCCTGAGAATATATCAATAAGGGTCTACGAGGATTTACTTATAATTGAAGGTAGTAATATTAACAATGAATCGGGTGTATTAAAGTATGTGTGCATGGAGCGGGGCGTAAGGAATTTCAGACGTGTATTAAAAATACCGGGGCATGTAAATACTATGGAAGGAAGGGCGTTTTATGCTAAGGGAGTTATGAGTATAAGATTTCCGAAACTCAAGGATAAACTCATCAAGATCAAAATAGAGAGGGAGTTGCGAAAGTAGCGGCGGAGTTTAAAATATGGAGGAAACGACAATGGATGCCAATAAAAACAACGATAAAGAACAAATAGAGATTCCTGATGTTTTGCCTGTATTGCCTGCGAGAGATATAGTTGTCTTTCCATACATGATACTTCCGCTGTTTGTCGGAAGGGACGTGTCAGTGAAGGCCATAGACCATTCTCTTAACACAAATCGAATGATCCTGCTGCTCTCTCAGAGAGACATGACTATAGAGTCGCCGACGCCGAATGACCTGTATTCCACAGGGACAGTTTGTATGATAATGAGGATGCTGAAGCTTCCGGATGGCCGTGTTAAAGTGCTTGTTCAGGGATTAAGTAAGGCAAAGATTCTGAAAATTGCCCAGCAGGAGCCGTTCTTCATGGCTGAAATAGAAAAGATACCTGAAGAGAAGCCTGTGGAGATGACCATTGAGAACGAAGCATTGGTGAGAAATGTCAAGGAACAAATGGACAAGGCAGTGTCTCTGGGAAAGACTATATTGCCGGATGTGATAGTGGTTATAGAGAACATCGATGACCCGGGCAGACTTGCTGACCTTATAGCATCTAACCTTGGATTAAAAACAGATCAGGCGCAAGAAATCCTTGAGCTACAGGATCCTATAGAAAGACTAAAAAAGGTGGGCGAAGTGCTTGCAAGAGAGGTGCAGTTGCTCACCATCCAGCAGAAAATACAGACAGAGGCAAGGGGAGAGATAGATAAAACCCAGAGAGAATACTTTCTGCGTGAACAATTAAAGGCAATACAGAGGGAACTTGGTGACATAGATGAGCGCGCTGAAGAGATAAGGGAATTCAAGAAAAAGATAGAAGAAGCAAAGATGCCGGAAAAGGTCATGAAAGAGGCCGAAAAACAGTTAAGGCGTATTGAGAAGATGCACCCTGACAGCGCAGAGGCAGGAACGATAAGGACATATCTTGAATGGCTTACAGAACTGCCATGGTCAAAAGGCACCAAAGACCAGCTGGACATAAAGCTTGCTGAGAAGGTGCTTAATGATGACCATTATGACCTTGAGAAGGTTAAGGAAAGGATACTGGAGTACCTGAGTGTCAGAAAGTTGAAAGAGAAGATGAAAGGCCCTATATTATGTTTCATCGGACCTCCGGGTGTAGGCAAGACATCGCTGGGCCGTTCTATAGCACGGTCTTTAAGCAGGGAATTTGTTCGGATGTCCCTCGGAGGTGTAAGAGACGAGGCAGAGATAAGGGGGCATAGAAGGACATATGTAGGCGCTTTGCCCGGAAGAATAATTCAGGGGATAAAACAGGCTGGCACAAATAATCCAGTTATAATGCTTGATGAAATAGATAAGATCGGCAAGGACTTCAGAGGAGACCCGTCTTCAGCACTGCTTGAAGTTCTTGACCCTGAGCAGAATAATTCATTTATGGATCATTACCTGGCGGTTCCTTTTGACCTGTCAAATGTGATGTTTATAACAACAGGGAATCTATCGGACACAATACCAAGCCCTTTAAGGGATAGGATGGAGATTCTATACCTTTCAGGGTACACAGAAGAGGAAAAGCTGGAGATAGCAAGAAAATACCTCATTCCAAAGCAGTTGGATGAACATGGCATAACCACGAAGATACTAAATATCAGTGAATCCGCTGTTCGTCAGATAATATCTCATTATACAAGGGAAGCGGGCGTGAGAAATCTTGAAAGAGAAATAGCCAATCTGTGCAGAAAGGTTGCCAGGGAGGTTGCAGAAGGGAAAAACGAGAAATTTAAAATCACTTCTAACAATGCCCACAAATACCTTGGCGTCCCTAAATACCTGCCTGAAGAGGAGATGAAAAAGAACGAGATAGGCGTCGCTACTGGACTTGCATGGACAGAGGCAGGCGGTGATGTTATATATGTGGAAGCGACAGTTATGAAGGGCAAGGGGAATCTGACACTCACAGGACAGTTGGGCGACGTAATGAAGGAGTCTGCTCAGGCTGCGCTGAGTTATGTGAAGTCACAGGCAAGGGAACTTAATATAAGCGAGGATGCATTCTTTAATGCTGATCTGCATATCCATGTGCCGGCAGGAGCAATCCCCAAAGACGGGCCTTCTGCGGGTATAACAATGGCATCAGCCATAGCATCTGTTTTTACAGGGATGCCCGTAAGGAAGGATGTTGCCATGACAGGAGAGGTAACATTGAGGGGCAGAGTCCTCCCTATAGGTGGATTAAAAGAGAAGGTGTTAGCTGCAAAGAGAATGAGAATAAAGACGGTCATTATACCGCACAGGAATAAAAAGGATCTGGAGGATCTTCCCAAATATGTCAAAGAGGGCATGCATTTTGTCTTTGCAGAGACCATGGACAATGTTTTGAAAGAGTCCCTGTTAAACAACAGAAAGAGAAAAGAGGACTTCGAAAAGAGAAACAATGGTCACAAGGGCAAAGAAGCCCATTCCGGAATAAAAAAGGGTAAAAGTGAAACTTCATCAAATAGGAGAATTAAGCCTTCTAAAAGAAGTAAGAAAAAGGTTTAGTTCGGAAAACAGCAATATCATAATCGGTATTGGTGATGACGCTGCTGTCCTTGCCCCCCAAGGGGAGAAAATCCTTGTCACTACAGATATGATGAACGAGGGAGTTCATTTTGACCTGAATTTTATCCCTCCGTTTCACCTCGGTTTTAAACTGGTCTCTATCAATGTAAGCGATATTATGGCAATGGGCGGGAAATCGCGATATCTCCTTCTTGACATTGCCATGAAAAAGGATGCGGATGAGGAATTTTTTTGGGAATTGTTCAGGGGAGTCTCGGATGCAATTAATATGTACGGAATGAGCTTGCTGGGGGGAGATCTTTGTGCAGCAAGAAATGACATGGTAATCTCTGCAACGGTAATTGGCACAGGAGACAGGATAGTCAGAAGGGGCGGGGCTTCTGTGGGAGATAAAATATATGTAACAGGAACTCTCGGAGATTCAGCATGTGGATTTGCTCTTCTGCAACGACTTACAGATGAGTCGAGAGAAAAAGTCAGGAGTTCAGAGTTAGGAACTGAGAGTGTGTTTTTAACTCATAACTCTGAACTCATAACTCTGAACTGGAACATTGCGGAGCCGCTTCTCATGAGGCATCTCATGCCGATTGCGAGGGATTCTGCTGAAATGGCAAAACATGCCACATCAATGATAGATATAAGCGACGGCCTGTTTATAGATCTATTCAGGATATGCGATGAGAGCAATGTGGGAGCAAAGGTTTATCTTAATAAAATACCAATATCCGATGAGATGAGACGTACTGCTGAAATTATGAAATTGGATCCGTTTCATCTTGCAGTATCGGGCGGCGAGGACTATGAATTGTTATTCACTATGCCGCCTGATTGCGAATTACAAGTTGAGAATTGCGAATTAAGATTGACCTGCATAGGCGAGATAATAGAAAGAGATAGAATTGTGGTGGATGAAAATGGCATGGAACAGCCTATGAAGGCAGAGGGGTATCAGCACTTTGGCTCTGCGCGATAAACTTCGGGAAGTTATCAGTATCAATGATTCTCCCAAAAAGATAGCTATATCCTTTGCAGTGGGTATCTTTATCGGCATGTCTCCTATTTTAGGGCTGCATACAGTGCTTGGAATTGCTGCTGCATGGATTTTCAGGCTTAATAAATTTGTAACAATAATAGGTGTTTATATAACAAATCCATGGACTATTGTTCCCATATATACATTTGCCACATGGGTAGGGGCAAAGATTCTTGGTATAAGCAGAATAATGCCCAATATTAACTGGAATGATATTAGTCTTACGTACCTTCTGAAAGAAATGAAACCGCTTTTGTTGCCCTTTGTTTTTGGAACAACACTCCTCGGATTTTTCTCTGCAGTGGCAGGATATATAATAATATATCATGCGGCAAGAAGCAGAAAATGATTAAGATAAATATCACAACCCTCGGCTGTCCAAAGAATCAGGTGGATTCGACCCATCTGACTACAAGATTTGAATCTGAAGGCTTTGTCCATGTGGATGACCCCAACGATGCCGATATTATTATTATAAATACATGCGGGTTTATAAAGGCTGCTAAGGAAGAGTCCGTAGAAGAGATATTGAACCTTGCAAAATTGAAAGCAGGAGGCAAGAAACTCATTGTCTTCGGCTGTCTCGCACAGCGTTACAGGGATGAGCTTATTAAAGAGATCCCAGAGATTGACAGCATCTTTGGAGTTGGTGAAGAAGAAAAGATTATAGGATATTGCAAAAGAGCAGAAGAGCAGAAGTTTGTAAGTGAGGAAAGGAAAGACCTCCTTAGCGGAACTTTCAAGCTCCCGAGTCCACGATCTTCTTACGCTTATCTCAAGATCGCAGAAGGTTGCAATAAAAAATGCACATTCTGCGTTATACCATCCATCAGAGGCAGGTTCAGGAGCATTAAATATGAAGAAATATTAAAAGAAGCTGAGGGCTATGTAAAGAGCGGCGTAAGGGAATTGATACTTGTAGCTCAGGATATTACAAATTATGGAAAGGAATCTGAAGGACATAATCTCATATCTCTGTTGAAAGGTTTGACATCAATCGATGGAGATTTCTACATTCGTCTTCTTTATCTCTATCCGACAGAAATAACAGATGAATTGTTGCAATTTATAGCGAACGAGCCAAAGGTACAGAAATATCTCGACATTCCTCTGCAACATTCAGAGGATAAAATCTTGAGACTCATGGGAAGAAGGGGCACGCGGAAGGAATATATCAAGCTGGTAAGAAAAATAAGAAAAATCATTCCAGGAGTTGCGCTCAGGACGACATTCATTGTCGGCTTCCCAGGAGAAACAGAGGAAGACTTTAACGGCCTTGTTGATTTTATAGAAGAAATAAGGTTTGACAGGCTCGGAGTTTTCAAGTATTCAAAGGAAGAAGGCACGGCTGCTGCCAAGCTCAAGGGACAGGTTCCAGAGAAGGTGAAAGACAGAAGGCTCGATGAGATAATGAGAAGGCAGGCAGCTATATCTCTTGAAAAGAACAAAGAACTTATAGGCAAGGGATATCCGGCAATTGTTGATGAGATAGATGAAGATGTAGCCATTGCCCGGCTCTATTCTCATGCGCCTGAGATAGACGGAGTAGTGATTATTCAGAGGGCAGAGGACAGAGGACAGAAGACAGATGAAAAAATTAAGATTGGAGATGTTGTGAATGTTGAGATTATTGATGCCTATGATTATGACCTGAAAGGGAAACTGATTGATGATTTTGGATTGCAGATTGCAGATTTAAAATCAAATCAGAAATCAGAAATCAGAAATCAGAAATGAAAAGGATTCCACATCTCCATATTGTATTGTTCATAATAACATTCCTTACAACTCTTGCTGCCGGTGCGCTCCAAAAAGGCATCAATATCATTGCAGAGCCTCATAGGATATGGGAAGGACTGCCCTTTGCCGGGACATTGATGACTATACTGCTGTGCCATGAATTGTCCCATTACATTGCGTCAAAGAAACATCATACAAAGGCTACGCTCCCATATTTTATCCCGGCTCCTTCCTTTATAGGCACATTCGGCGCCTTTATAAAAATGAAGTCTCCTATAATCACGAGGAAGGCGCTCATAGACATCGGGGCATCAGGACCGATAGCAGGTTTTATCATATCAGTGTTTGCAAGCATTATAGGGCTCAGCATGTCAGAAATAGTCTTTATGCCGCCGGCAGGTGAAGGCGCATTGACGCTTGGCGACTCAATTTTATTCTCATTTTTATCTAAGATCGTGATTGGTATTACACCTGATAAACATGACATCCTTCTTCATCCCGTTGCCTTTGCCGGATGGATTGGTCTTTTTGTTACATCTCTAAATCTCATACCAATAGGCCAGCTCGACGGCGGGCATGTGGCATTCGCTATTCTTAGAGAGAGACACAGGCATGTGTCAATAGTCCTTGTTGTAGTTCTTGCGATACTGGGCTTTTACTGGGAGGGGTGGGTATTATGGGCTGTTTTGATGCTTATACTTGGCATCAAGCATCCGCCTGTGCTTTATTGGGAATCGCCTCTTGATCCAAAGAGGAGGCTTATAGGAATCATGGCCTTTATCATTTTTGTCATTACCTTCATCCCGTCGCCTTTTAAGATAGCATTATGAGATTTATTAAAATTACAAGCCCGGCAAATCCCTTAATCAAAGAGACGTTGAAAATTAAAGAGAAGCGCATGCGATATAGGCACGAGGCTTTTCTGATAGAAGGGCAGCATCTCCTTGAGGCGGCATTAGCAGCCTCAAGTGTGGAAATAAAAAGAGTATTTTTTACAGAGGGATTTTTATCAAAAAAAGAGGGACAGAGGCTTTTAAGGCAGATTTCAAAGAGAGATATCCAACTCATAGAGACTTCTAAACACATTCTTTCAAGACTCGCTGATACAGAGACCCCGCAGGGGATTATTGCTACAGTGTCCATCAAACCGATTGGTCTCGAAGAAATCAGGTTTAGAGATGTTCCCTCGCTTGCTATCTGTGATGGGATTCAGGACCCGGGGAATTTAGGAGCGATTATAAGGATATCTGATGTAGCTGGCGCGGATGCTGTGATAATCCTTCCGGGCACATGTGATGTATTTATGCCAAAAACTATAAGGGCGACTGCCGGAAGTCTTTTTAATATTCCTATTGTTTATTCTGAGATTGATGCGCTCATTGGATATCTGAGAGATCGAAATATCAGGTTATATTCATCTGATGCACATGCTAAGGCATTGATTTATGAATCTGACTTCAGACAGCCTGTTGCAATTGCCTTTGGGAATGAGGCGCATGGTGTCAGTGAGCCCATGCTAAAAAATGCAGCGGCTGTTTTTAAGATACCGATCATCGGCAAGGCAGAGAGCCTGAATGTTGCAATGGCTGCTTCCATATGTTTGTATGAGGTTGTAAGGCAGAGGTCGGATTAACATTTTCCAGCGTAATTAGTTATACTAATCTACATAAAAAAATCGAGTCGAAAGGAGAGTTTTATATGCAGATTATTCTTAGAGAAGATATTAAAAGCCTTGGCCGCATGGGCGATATGGTAAATGTTAAAGAGGGTTATGCAAGGAATTTTCTAATACCAAAAGGACTTGCCATTGAGGCAAATCCAAAAAATCTTAAGGCTCTGGAGCATGAGAAGAGAAAGATACAAGAGCTTGCCAAAAAGGTAAAGTTAAGCGCAGATGGTCTGGCGTCAAGAATTTCAGCGATGACCATTACAATTAAAGCTAAGGCAGGAGAAGAGGAAAGGCTTTTCGGTTCTGTTACAGCCATGGATATTGCAGATGCTCTGAAGAAAGAAGGACTGGATATTGATAAGAGAAAAATTTATATAGGAGAACCTATAAAGAGGCTTGGGGATCATATTGTTAATATAAAAATCCATCAGGATGTTACAACGGATCTTAAGATTAAAGTGGTTAGCGAGTAAATGATTGATAAGGAGCAAACATTGAAGGGGCTTGACCTGAGCATTGACAGACTTCCACCACAGAATATAGAGGCAGAGCAGTCTGTCCTCGGAGCGATTATTCTTGACAATGAGTCCCTTCCAAAGGCCCTCGAAATTTTAACGCAAGATGATTTTTATAAAGAAAGTCACAGGCGTTTGTATGATGCTATTATTGATCTCTTCGAGAAAAATGAGCCCATTGATATAGTGACATTAACTGATCATCTGAGAAAGAACAATGAACTCGATGCCGTAGGCGGTATCTCCTATCTGTCAAACCTTGCAAATAATATCCCTACATCCGCAAACATACGGTATCATGCCAGGATAGTGAGGGAGAAGGCACTGCTGAGGTCGTTGATAAGGACTGCCACACAGATTGTATCAGAGGTATATGAAGAGAGCCGTGATGCAGATGAGATGGTGGATCATGCTGAAAAATTGATCTTTGATATAGCCGATAAAAGAACCAAGATCTCCTTTTCACGCCTTAAAAATATCATCAAAGATACCTTTAAGATGATAGAACATCTTTATAATAAAAAGGAGGCTATAACCGGCGTGCCTTCCGGCTTTAAGGATATTGATGAGTTGACATCCGGGTTTCAGCCCTGTGACCTGATAATAATAGGCGGCAGGCCCGGTATGGGGAAGACGGCATTTGCCCTGAATATAGCCCAGCATGTTGCCATTGAGTTAAAAGAGCCTGTGGCTGTATTCAGTCTTGAAATGGCAAAGGAGCAATTGGCCCTTAGAATGCTTTGCGCAGAAAGTATGGTTGACTCATCTCATGTGCGGAAGGGGTTTATAAGCAAGCAGGATTGGCCAAAATTGACAAATGCAGCCGGCAGGCTTGCAGATGCCCCTATATTTATAGACGACTCGGCAGCCATTACTGTTTTAGAGGTAAGGGCAAAGGCGAGGAGACTGAAGATGGAGCACGGAGGGTTAAGCCTTATAATAGTTGACTATCTTCAGCTTATGAGGGGCAGGGGAGATTTTGAGCGCAGGGAACAGGAGATATCAGAAATCTCAAGGTCTTTGAAGGCTCTTTCAAAGGAATTAAAGGTTCCGGTTATTGCCTTGAGTCAGTTAAACAGAGCAGTGGAGCAGAGGGGTGACAAGAGACCTACTCTTGCTGACCTCAGGGAGTCCGGAGCCATCGAACAGGATGCGGACGTGATTATCTTTCTTTACAGAGATGAGATTTATAATAGGAATAATCCTTCCAACAGAGGCAAGGCCGAGGTGATTATTGCAAAACAGAGGAACGGCCCCACTGATACAGTGAAACTCACATATCTTGCAAACTATACAAGATTTGTTGATTTTACTGATGTATCTTTTAATGCTGAAGAGGAAGTTTATTAATGACAAGACAGCCGGCAGTAGCAGGGCAATTTTATTACGAAACTGCCACAAAATTGAAAAAACAGGTTGAACAATATATTGTTGACACAGTTGCAAAAGAAAAAGCGATAGGCATTGTTTCTCCTCATGCGGGACTAATGTATTCAGGTCATGTGGCTGGCGCTGTATATTCTTCAATACAATTCCCTGATACTTTTATTCTGCTTGGCCCTAACCATACCGGACTTGGCGCAAGAGTGTCTATTATGAGTTCAGGTGAATGGGAAATTCCTACAGGCGTATTTACCATAGACGAAAATTTGGCAAAAAAGATAAAACAAAAGGCGCCCCATGTAGTGGAAGATGTGCAGGCGCATATATTTGAACATTCCCTCGAAGTGCAGTTGCCTTTCATATCTTATTTTTCCGATAAAGTTAAGATAGTGCCGATTGCAGTTATGCGCGCTGATATTGACGAATGCAGGGCAATTGGAAAGGGTATAGCACAGTCCATAAAAGAGACCGGTTGTAATGTGGTTATAGCTGCGAGCTCTGATATGAGCCATTATGTGCCTGATGATATTGCAAGGAAGCTTGACGGTCTTGCCATTGACAAGATGCTATCCCTCGATCCGGAGGGCTTATACAGCATAGTCGAAAAAGAACGGATTTCTATGTGCGGTTTTCTGCCGGCAACAATAATGCTCTGTGCCGCTATTGAGTTGGGCGCAACATCTGCGCAACTTATAAAATATGCCACATCAGGAGACATAAGCGGCGATTATGAACATGTGGTTGGCTATGCAGGGATTGTAATAAAATGATACAAAGACGCGGAGATGCGGAGATATCCGGAATTGCAGGAGTTATATTGGCTGGCGGTCAGAATAAAAGATTCCCGTCCCTTAAGAGTTTTATAAAGATTAACAATTATACAATTATCGAAAAGAATCTTATTTTACTCAAAGAAATTTTTGATGAAGTGATTATCAGCACTAATATACCTGAGAAATATTTTTATCTTGGCGCTCCCCTTATTGGCGATATCTTGCCGTCTCTCGGGCCAATGTCGGGCATTTATTCTTCTCTGCTCAATTCAAAACACGGGTCTATTTTTATTGTTGCCTGCGATATGCCATTTATAAAAAAAGAGCTGATTTATTTTGTTTGCAAAAAACATTTGGAATCATTTTACTCTGGTCATTCTGAAACCATTGATGCCACTGTCCCTATTTATGATGGTGAACCACAACCGCTGTTTGGGGTATACTGTAACAAAGCAATGCCTTATCTTGAAGCTGCTATTTTGAGCGGAAAGACATCATTAAAACGTTTTTTAAATGAGATTAAAACCAGATTTATTAATGAATCTGAGATAAGGGTAGTAGACCCTGATGGCATGTCATTTGTTAATATAAATACGATTGAAGACTATAAAAACGTGATGCGTTATGCGTGATGACAAAAGACTCATAGCCAAATGCGTGTTAAGTATCACGATAAATAAGGAGGTAACATGTTTGGTATTGGAATGAATGAGTTGTTGATTGTTCTGGTGATCGTTCTCATCCTGTTTGGAGCTAAGAGGTTGCCTGAGCTTGCAGGCGGTATTGGCAAAGCAATTAAAAGTTTTAAAAAGGGAGTCAACGAGCCGGATGAGATTGATGTGACTCCGAAAAAGCCGATGACGGAAGGGAAGGAAGGAACAGAAGAGGGAAAAAAGTAGTCAGCCTGACCTTGCTGAAGCATGGGTTCAGGTGAACGGTTACTTTTTATGAACAGAGGCGCTATTGCAGAAATAGACCTGAGTTCTATATCCAACAATCTCAGGGTTGTAAGAAACCTTTCAAATAACCGTCCTGTTATAGCCGTTGTTAAAGCGGATGCCTACGGGCATGGCGCTGTTGAAGTATCCAGGAGGCTTGTCAGTGAGGGTGTAGAATATCTTGCTGTTGCTTTTACTGAAGAAGCCAAAGAACTCAGGGGCGCTGGCATAAATGCGCCAATTATGGTGCTATTTGATCCTGATACTGATGATATTTTCCAATATAATCTGATACCGGTAATCTGGGATAAAAGGGCAGCGGTTTTATTATCGAGAGAGGGAGAAAGGCGCAACATTAGAGTTAAAGTCCACATCAAGGTTGATACAGGCATGGGAAGGCTCGGCATTACAGGCGATGCGGCAAAAGATATACTGGAAATAGCCAATATGAAAGGTTTGACCATAGACGGCATTATGAGCCATTTTTCAGAGGTTGATCCTTCTGATGTCTCTTTTGCTAGACAACAAATCTGCAAATTTGATTCGCTTAAAAACGAATTGTCAAAAACAGGCTTGAGCGTGAACCTGTTTCACATTGCCAATAGCGCTGCAGTGATGATCCTTCCTGAATCTCATTTCGATGCAGTAAGGCCCGGATTAATGCTATATGGATACTCGCCAGTACAGAAGTCAGAAGTCAGAAGTCAGAAGTCAGAAAAAAAGACCGAACCTATTCCTGCTATGACTGTTAAAACTAAAATATTAACAATCAGGCGATTGCCTGCTAACACACCCATAAGTTACGGCAGGACATTTGTGACAAAACGGGACAGCATTGTAGGAGTGATACCTGTTGGTTATGCGGATGGTTATTTCAGGGCATTTTCAAACAATGCAGAGGTAATAGTTAAAGACATGATTGTCCCTGTAATCGGACGGGTTTGCATGGACATTACGATGATTGATTTAACAGGAGTTGAGCATGTGGCAGAAGGTGATGAAGTCATTGTCATGGGAAGGCGCGGCAACATAAGCATAGATGCATCTGCCCTCGCACTTCAGGCAGAAACAAGTCCATATGAGATATTAACTTCTCTCGGGAGCAGGGCAACGAGGGTATATAAATAATTAAAGTGCAACTTTATATATTATATGAAATTTATTGAAATACTTGGTAAATATATAATTCGTTTTACTGAAGAACTGGGGAGAATTTTAATCCTGCTTTGTTCAACTGTCAAGCTTATATTCGTCCCTCCGCTGGATATGAGGGGTATTCTCAAACAGATTGTGGAGATAGGAATAAAATCTTTGCCGGTTGTTCTTATTACGGCTGTGTTTACAGGAATGGTCATGGCGCTGCAGACCTATACAGGATTTAAAAGATTTAATGCAGAGACTATGGTTGGCTTTGCTGTTGCGTTATCAATGACGAGGGAATTGGGGCCTGTCCTCACGGGACTGATAGTTGCTGGAAGGGCTGGAGCTGCAATGGCAGCAGAACTTGGCACCATGAGAGTTACCGAACAGATAGACGCCCTCGAAACACTTGCTACAAATCCTGTCAAATACCTGATTGTTCCAAGGTTCATATCAGGACTTATTGTCATACCATTTCTCGTGGTCATCACAGACATTGTCGGCATCTTAGGAGGTTATTCTGTAACAGTTGGATTGTTTGGCACCAGCTCTGCAACTTACTGGAGGAGGACATGGGACTATATCAAACTGGAAGACATATATTATGGACTTATAAAGGCGTGTTTTTTTGGGGGCTGTATAGCCCTGATAAGCTGCTATAAAGGATTTTATTCAGAAGGAGGTGCAGAAGGTGTGGGAAAGTCCACAACAGGCGCGGTGGTAGTGTCTTCAATGACCATTCTTATATCTGATTATTTCCTGTCTGCTTGGATGTTTAAATGATAGAGATTATAAATCTGCATAAGTCATTTGGCAATAAACATGTTCTCAGAGGCCTGAATCTCAGGATTGAAAAGGGTGAGAGCATGGTTATAATAGGGGGCAGCGGTTCTGGGAAAAGCGTCCTTATCAAGCATATAATAGGTCTGCTCAAGCCTGACAAGGGAAAGGTTATGGTGGATGGAAAGGATATAGCTCAACTCACCGAAAAAGAACTTTATGAGATCAGAAAGAAATTTGGCATGTTGTTTCAGGGCGCAGCCCTTTTTGATTCCATGAAGGTATGGGAGAATGTGGGATTCGTCCTTTTGAAAGAGAGAAAGATTTCAGAAAAGGATGCAAAGAGAATAGCTATTGAGAAACTTGATATGGTGGGACTCTCAGGCGTTGAGAACCTTATGCCTTCTGAGCTTTCCGGGGGGATGAAAAAAAGGGTTGGTCTTGCGAGGGCTATTGCTTATGAACCGGACATAATGCTTTATGATGAGCCAACAACAGGGCTTGACCCAGTAATGGCAGATGCCATAAATGATTTAATAATAGAAATGAACAGAAGGCTTTCTGTTACATCTGTAAGCATTACCCATGATATGCACAGCGCTAACAAGATTGCAGATAGGATCGCTATGTTGCACGAGGGTTGCATTATAGAAATAGGCACGCCACATGAGATAGGAAGCTCAATGAATCCAAGTGTGAGGCAATTTATAAACGGCAGTTCTGTTTGGCCTGCGGGTGAGGTGGTGGATGAGATCTCTTTCCGTCGAGCTTAAGGTCGGCATATTTGCATTGATTGTCCTTGCAATCCTGTCCTTTATGACCATTAAGGTGGGAAAATTCGAATGGTTCCAAAAGAGGGGTTATACAGTCTATATTTATTTTGACAACATTGCAGGCCTTGACAGGAGAACAAAGGTAAAAATTGCCGGTGTTGAGGCAGGGGTTATAGATAATGTTTTACTGGAGGGGAACAAGGCAAAATTGAAAGTAAGGATGTATGAAGGGATCAATCTTTACAGCGATTCTTCAGCGTTTATAAAATTTTCAGGATTCCTTGGAGACAAATTTTTAGAAATCAGGCATGGTTCAACAATGCCCTTGTTAAAAGACGGTGACACAATTATAAATGCCGTTGAAGTTACAGATATAGACGGCGTGATACGCAAATTCTCGAGTGTATCTTCTGATATCGGTAAACTATCTTCTTCAATTAATGAGATAATTGACTCCGAGGAATCGAGGCAGGCATTAAAGGAATCTATAATCAATCTGAGAAATGTTACACAGAACATGAATCAGGCCATAGTCTCCAATGATACGAGACTGAGGAAAGTCCTCGGTGATATTAATGAACTCTCAGCATCTCTGAATGAGCTTATGAAAACAAATAAAGAGATGTTCAATACCACAATGGTGAACTTAAATGATTTTTCCCTCTCTCTTAAAACTAATGCGCCGCCTATTCTTAAAAACCTTAATGAAACAACAGAAGAGATAAAGGCTTTGGTTTTAGAAAACAGACCACCTATAAGAAGCGGTGTGGAGAGCATAAACAGGATTACCGGGAAAATAGAGAGAGGCGAGGGCACATTGGGGAAACTTTTGAATGATGATACTATTTATGAGTCAGCTAACAGGACGTTGCAAACAGTGAATAAGACAATGAGCGCTATAGACAGGTTCAGGGCGTTTGTCACATTGCAGGGGGAGTATCTGTCCAGGCATGGAGATTGGAAAGGGCATTTCAGTGTAACCCTCCAGCCAAAACCTGAAAATTATCTTATCTTTGGAGTGGTGGACGGACCTGTGGGACAGAACAGGGAGAATAAAGTGGAATTCAGCGCCCAGATGGCCAAAAGGTTTAAAGATTCAGAAATTTTCAAAGACACAGCCTTGAGGGCGGGGCTGACAGAGAATACGCTCGGTTTTGGCATTGACCAGTTCTTACTGAATGACAGGCTGAAGCTCTCTGCTGATGTATGGGACTTTGGTCTTTCGGCTGAGGATGCAAAAAATCCCCATTTCAGAGTTGGTGTGGATTATTTCACATTTAAAAATTTATTTATTTCCGCCGGATTTGATGATATATTTAATAATAAGAGAAGGAGTTTGTATTTTGGCGGCGGCGTGAGGTTTGGGAATTAAGAAAGGAGGTGAGACAGGATGAGGGTTCCTTTTATGAGAGAGGTTGCATGGTATCTTGTTTTTGCAATGTTCATCATTGGCATTGCTCCAAAGGTGGAAGCCGGGTTTGTTGCATCAGAAGCAATAGCGCTGTCACAGGTTGACAGGGCAGCGGATATTGAGAATATACAGAAGACGATCGAGACAAAGATGATCAAGGAAAGGCTTGAACAGCTTGGATTCACTCAGGATGAGATTAACAGCAGGCTTTCACAACTCACTGACCAGCAAATACATCAGATTGCGTTGCAGCTTGATGAGCTTAAGGTAGGAGGGGATGGCCTCGATATCATTATTGCGCTCCTTGTAATAGCGATATTGGTTATTGTAGTACTTCAGCTGACAGGCCATAAGGTTACAGTAACAAAATAGATTTTTAAGGCAAAAGGTTTATGGGCAAAAGGCATAGCAGCAAAAAACAAAAGACCAGACCTGAAAAGCTTTTGTTTTTAGCCCGTAACTTTTTGCCTTTTGTATTTTTTATCCTTTTTTCCTGCTCGTCTATATCTGTGCAAATTGGGTTTGAAGCCGTGATCATTAATAAAGTCCCGTTTTATCCTCAGGAGGCCTACCAGTGCGGGCCTGCATCCCTGTCAGGAGTAATGAATTACTGGGGGGTTAATGTTACCCCGGAGGAAATAGCCGGAGAGGTCTACAGTAAAACCGCAAAAGGGACGCTTAATTTAGATATGCTTATATATGCCAACACAAAAGGACTTTATGCATTGCAGTATGCCGGCACCATGGATGATATTAAAACTAAGATAAACAACGGGTATCCGTTGATTGTTATGGTGGATTATGGTTTTTCCATATATCAGGTTAATCATTTTATGGTGGTTGTGGGTTATAATGACAACGGTGTTATTGTCAATTCAGGCAGAACAGAGCATGAGTTTATAAATAGAGAGAAATTTTTAAATATATGGGAAAAGACGAATTTCTGGACACTACTGATAAAAAAGAAGTCAGAAGAAAAATAAAAAAATTTTCTATAAGTCTGTTTTCTGTTTTCTGTTTTCTGTCTTCTGCGTTTCTAACTTCCTGTTCCCTTCCCCGAATAATTGTTCTTGATGACCCATTGACACCTGAAGAACATGTAAACCTTGGCGTTGCATATGAAAGACAGGGGAAAATTGACATTGCCATTGAAGAATATAAGAAGGCATCAAAAAAACTTCCTATTGCCTATCTTTATCTGGGCAATGTCTATATGCAGAGAGGCGAAACAGATATGGCAGAAGAGTGCTATAAAAAGGCGATCGAGGAACAGCCTGACCTTGCAGATGCCTATAACAACCTTGCATGGCTTTATTATTCGAAAAAAGAAAACATTGTTGAAGCGGAAAGACTTGTCCTGAAGGCATTGGAATTCAACCCATCCAATGAAAATTATAAGGATACGCTTAAGAAGATCAAGGAATTAAAATCGAAAAATGGGCTATAATAACAACCGGAATTTGTGGCGGGTGATGTATAACAAGCAACAGATTTTTATAACTCATCACGCATTACACATTACAATTTTTAAAGGAGGATTTATATATGCTTTATGAAAGGGCTATGAGGATCAAGCCTTCGCCTACTTTAGCTGTAGATGCAAAGGCAAAGGCAATGAAGGCTCAGGGAATGGATGTTGTGAACTTCGGTGTAGGCGAGCCTGACTTTGACACGCCCGAGCATGTAAAAGAGGCCGCAATAAAGGCTATAAGAGACGGCTTCACAAAGTACACGCCGGTCGGCGGCATAGATGAGCTCAAGGACGGCATTATCTCAAAGTTCAAAAACGACAACGGTCTTGAATATGCAAAGGAGGAGATTCTTGTCTCGTGTGGCGCAAAGCACAGCCTTTATAATATCGCTCAGGCATTGTTCGGCGCAGGGGACGAGGTTATAATACCCTCGCCATATTGGGTCTCTTATCCTGATCAGGCGCTCCTGAATGATGCGGTTCCAGTGATCGTTAGGACATACGAAGAGGACAATTTTATGTTAAAGCCTGACGTGCTTGAATCAAAGATCACAAAAAAGACAAAGGCCCTGATTATCAATTCGCCGTCGAATCCTACTGGCTTTGCCTATGATAAAAAGACTCTGGAGGCAATTGCGGATATAGCCTTAAAGCATAATATCTTTGTTATTTCTGACGAGATATACGAAAAGCTCGTTTATGACGGAGCGCAGCATATCAGCATCGCGTCCTTTGGAAAAGATATAAAGGATAAGACCATCGTTGTGAACGGTCTTTCAAAGTCCCACGCCATGACAGGCTGGAGAATAGGTTATGCCGCCGGGCCTAAGGACATTATAAAGGCTATGACCAATATCCAGAGCCAGTCTACATCGAACCCGACATCCATTGCTCAGAAGGCTGCGGTTGCTGCGCTTACAGGCCCTCAGGATTTCACGGCGATGATGCATGCAGAATTCGACAAGAGGAGGAATTTCCTCGTTGACGGACTGAATTCGATCGGCGGCGTTAAGTGCTTAAAGCCTAACGGAGCGTTTTATGCGTTCCCGAATGTGTCTAAGCTTTACGGTAAAAGGGCCGGGGACAGGGCGATAAATTCATCGTTCGATATGGCGATGTATCTGCTGGAGGAAGCAAATGTGGCGCTTGTGCACGGAGAGGCATTCGGAGATGACAGCTACATAAGGATTTCATATGCAACTTCGATGGAGAATATAAAGAAGGGACTCGACAGGATAAAAGAAGCGGTATCGAAACTGAAATAGATGGAAAAATTCAAAAGCGGCTATGTTTCCCTGACAGGAAGGCCTAATGTTGGCAAATCTACGCTTCTTAATACAATCCTCGGCGAGAAGGTAGCCATCGTTACGCCCAAACCTCAGACAACGCGCAACAGGATTATCGGCGTAAAGACAATGCCTGAAGCTCAGATAATATTCATTGACACCCCGGGAATACACAAGCCCAAACACAAACTCGGAGAGATCATAGTCAAAGAGGCCTCGGAGACCGCAAGGGAAGCGGATTTGATCCTCTTTATGGTCGAGCCTGAAATGCCATGCAGCGGAGACAAATTTATAATCGAGATGCTGAAGAATTTGGACAAGCCTGTCTTTTTGCTTATTAACAAGACAGATTTCGTTAAAAAACCTCAGATACTTCCAGTGATTGATGCATATAACAGGCTTTATCCTTTTAAAGAGATAATACCGATATCAGCTCTCAAGAGCGACGGTATTGATATCCTTCTTAAAACAATAATGAAATATCTTTCCGAGGGGCCTAAATATTATCCCGACGACATTACGACAGACCAGCTTGAAAGATTTATGGTTTCGGAGATAATCAGGGAAAAAATCATGCATCAGACAAAGGAAGAGATCCCTCATTCAATAGCGGTCGAGATAATAGAGTGGTCTGAGAGGCCGGCAGAGCAGGGCACGGGAGCAATTTTCATACACGCGAATATTTTTGTTGAAAGAGAAGGGCAAAAGGGTATTATAATAGGTAAGAACGGTTCGAGATTAAAGACCATTGGAACCGATGCGAGGCTTGAGATAGAGAAGCTTCTCGGCGCGAAGATTTTTCTGGAGCTGTGGGTAAAGATAAAAAAAGACTGGCGCAGCAACGAGCGCATCTTAAAGGAACTGGGGTTTAAATAATGATGATACAGATGAAAGTTGAGGGCCTTTTATTTGACCCTCGCAGTGGCATGTACATATTGTTGTTGCAGCAGGTAGACGGCAATGAAACACTTCCCATATGGATAGGCAAGCCAGAGGCAGATTCTATTGCCCTTGCCATAGGCAAGGTTGTTACGCCCAGACCGCTTACGCATGATTTGATAAAAAATGTATTCGATGAATTAAAGGCCAGAGTTACAAAAATTATTATAACTTCTATACTCGATAACACATATTATGCCCTCATATATGCTGTCTCTGGAGTGGAAGAGGTGACTATAGATTCGAGGCCGTCTGATGCCATTGCTGTTGCCTTGAGAGTCAATGCCCCTATCTTTGTGGATGACGACGTTTTAGAGTTGAGGCGTGTTGATGAACTTGAGGAGTGGCTGAAAAACCTTAAACCGGAAGACTTCGGAAATGTCATGTAATTTAATCATTAGTCATTTGTCATTGGTTTTTACTATTGACCATTGACTCCAATGTTAAAGCGCACAGAAGGAATTGTCCTTAAAAATTCTCTATTTGGAGAGGCTGACCTCATAGTTACATATCTGACCCGTGATTATGGATTATTAAAGGTATTTGCTAAGAGTCCGCGAAAGATCAAAAGCAGGTTCGGAAGCAGTCTTGAACCTCTCACCTATTCCAGAATCTCTTTCATTGGCAAAGAGGATTCAAATCTGCCGAGACTCACTCAGTCGGATATACTTAAATCTTTCAGCAAACTGAGAGAAGAATACAAATGCTTTATGAGCATTGCAGAAATACTGGAACTGAACCTTGATTTCTTGCCGGAAAGAGAGCCAAATCCAGAGATTTTTAACCTTCTGTTTAATATGCTTCTTAAGCTTGAAGCAGGTTGCAATGACAACTTATATTACTTATATTATAAAATCAAATTTCTTGAACTTACAGGATATTCACCTAAACTTGATGTCTGCGGAAGATGCGGTATTCCTCTAAAAAACGGGACAGCAAAAAGCGGCGGTTTATCTTCCATTCGTTATAGCAATACAGCCCATCATAGTTTTTATGTAGTGCATGGTTCTATAATATGCGGGAAATGCGGCAGCAACAGAGATGATTCAATAAAGCTGTCGGACGGCACATTAAAGTTTTACAGGAGTTTTCTTAAATGGCGCCTTTGTAATATTAGCAGGATAAAGGTTCCCAAACATATCCTGTCAGAAATTTCCTGCGTAATAAACTCTCATGTCAAATATATTTTTAGCAGATGATGTATAAAGAAGGCCATCTTGTCTTGACATAATGGTATAAGTTAATTTATAAAATTCTGTTTAAACTGAGAAAGTGGAGGTATGCCTTACGTGAAAAAGTGGGATCCAATAAAAGATAGTTTTTCATTGAGCGAGAGGATAAATAACCTGTTTGCAGAATCCCATACGATGTCCGGCAAATTTGGCGCTTCTATCTGGATGCCGAGTGTGGATATATATGAAACATCAGAGAATTTTGTGGTTAAGGCAGAACTGCCTGAGGTTGGAGAATCTGATATTGAAATAAAGATGGAAGGAAATTTGTTGAAGATCAGCGGAGAAAGAAAATTTAATTTCGAAGGAAGAAATTATCATCAGGTAGAGAGGTCTTATGGTTCTTTTGCCAGGTCATTTCTCCTCCCCATGCCGGTTGAAGCAGAAGAAATAAAAGCGATGCTGGATGACGGAATATTAAGAATTATCCTTCCCAAAAAAGATAAGGAAATAGCGAGACATATAGAGATAAAGTGATTTTTTACAGGATACAGGTTTGCATTTGATCTGAGTTTTCACAGGGGTTTATATGAAGAAAATAAGAATTGCTATCGCAGGGGTTGGCAACTGCGCAAGTTCTCTCATTCAGGGGATAGAATATTACAGATCGGTAAAGGAAGGCGATGCAGATAACGCCCTTGGGTTAATGCATCACAACATCGGAGGATACAGGCCTGAAGACATAGAGGTAGTTGCAGCATTTGATGTTGATGTCAGGAAGGTTAACAAGTCTCTGAAAGAGGCTGTTTTTGCAAAACCCAATTGCACCAAAATCTTTTATGCAGACATTCCTGATCATGCTGTTAAGGTTCAAATGGGAGAGATTCTTGACGGTATTTCTCCTCACATGCTGGATTATCCTGATGACAGCCGCTTTATTCCTGCTGACGAAAAACCATGTGACGTTGTCAAGGCATTAAGAGACAGCGGCGCTGATATGCTTATTAATTACCTGCCGGTTGGCTCTGAAGACGCCACTAAATATTATGCAAACGCCTGCATAGAGGCAGGGGTAGCGTTCATTAACTGCATCCCTGTATTCATAGCGTCTGATGATGGATGGATAAAACGTTTCGAGGACAAGGGTCTTCCTGTTGTGGGTGATGATATAAAATCACAGGTTGGAGCGACGATAATTCACAGGATGCTTACAAAATTATTTATGGATAGGGGAGTAAAGATAAAACATACATATCAGTTAAACGTTGGGGGCAACACGGATTTCCTTAACATGCTCAATCACAGCAGGCTGAAATCCAAGAAGATATCAAAAACAGAGGCTGTTCATTCTCAGGTTACACACCATTTAACAGGTGAAAATATCCATATAGGGCCGTCTGATTATGTATCATGGATGAATGACAATAAGGTCTGCTTTCTGAGGATAGAAGGAAATGGTTTTGGCAATATCCCTATGCATCTTGAAATGAGGCTGTCAGTAGAAGATTCACCCAACAGCGCAGGAGTTGTGATAGATGCCATAAGATGCTGTAAAATTGCTAAGGATAGAGGCATAGGAGGGGCGCTTATTTCCCCTTCAGCTTATTTTATGAAGCACCCTAAAATCCAGTTCTCTGACGAAGAGGCAAGGGAGATGGTAGAGGAATTCATTGCTGCTAAAAGGGATAAGTAGTTGATAAGCGCAAAGCTCGGACATTTCCTTGACAAGCCCCTCGCTCCGATAGCAAAAAAAATAACCATTAGCCCTAATCTGCTTACCATAACCGGTTTTATTATCACCATTCTATCTGCTTTAAGCATCCCTTTTAATCTTATGGCAGGTGGCATTTTGATCCTTCTCGGCGGGTTCTTTGATATATTCGATGGAGTTGTTGCCCGCATAAACGGCAAAAATACAAGGTTTGGCGCTTTTTTGGATTCAACTCTCGACAGGTATTCAGATGCATTTGTTTTTTTAGCCATTGCATGGTATTTTTTTGAAAATGATAATATTTCAGGCGCTGTTCTCACCATAGGAGGGCTTGTTGGGGCTTTGATTATAAGTTATGCGAGGGCGAAGGCAGAAGCTATCGGGCTTCAATGCAATGTTGGTTTGGCGGAAAGGCCTGAGAGAATAGCGCTTTTATCAGCAGGATGTATAACAGGCTGGCTCTTTTACGCAATTGTTATACTATTCTTTCTCTGTCACATAACAGCAATTCAGAGGATATTATATATTTATAAAATTGCCTCTCATAACAAAGGATGATATAATTATTTTATGCAGGCAGCAGTTCATCTTTTTGTTTCAAATCAATTTTAATTGTGATATACTTTTTTCATAGGAGGCATGATGGTTGATTATACATGGGTTGTATTTATCAGTATCGGTTCTTTTATCGTGCTAATAGGATTACTGTTTGCCATAGGATTTGTTATCTATGCCTCTATTGAGATTAGAAAGGTTGCGATGTCTCTTAGGGAGTTCTTAAAAAATACTGATGAAAGAATGAAACCTCTCATAGAGGAGACAGAGCTTGCTTTGCGCAGCATAAGGAAGGTCAGCGACGATGTCGGCGCTGTAACAGAAGGCGTCAGGGGTTTTTCATCTGCCATGAATGAGACAGTGCAAAATGTAAGAGCGCTTTCGGGCATGATTGGCGAGTTACAGGAGGGAGTATCCTTGAGAGTTCTGGGTTTAAAGACTGGCATTAAGACAGCTTTAAATGTACTGTTTAAAGAGTTGATGAGGAAGTGAGTATTAACTTAAAAAAGGAGGATGACATGAGAAACGATGAAAGCGGTTTTAGCGCAGGCTCTGTATTGCTTTCATTCCTTCTTGGAGGAATGGTAGGAGCTGGTCTTGCTTTGCTTTTGGCGCCGCAATCAGGCCAGGAAACGAGGAAAAAAATAAGGGAATTTGCAGATGATGTCAGAGACAAGGCTACTGATTATGTTGGCCATGCAAAGGAGAAAGTAACATCTGTTGTGGAAAAAGGCAAAGATGTGTTTGAAGAAAAGAAATCAGCCGTAACAGCAGCATTTGAAGCAGGCAAGGAGGCTTATCAGAAAGAAGTGCATAAATAAGAGGGCAAGGGGACAAGCGAAAAACCTCTGAATTTCTGATTCCTTGAACCCTGAAGAATTATGCATGAAGTTTACATAGCCGAAAGCCTTCTTGAGGCAGCTATCTGGAAGTGTAAAGACAGAGGCTTTAATAAGATCAAAAACATAAGGGTTAATATTGGAAAGGCCTCGGTAGTATCAACCGAGGCCTTAATTTTTGCCTTTGATGCACTCAAGGGAGGGAGTATTGCGAGCGAGGCATCTCTTACAATTGCAGAAATACCGACAACTGGATATTGCAGGACATGCAGCGGCGAGTTCAATGTGGAAAAGGATTTTATCTTTCAATGTCCATATTGTGAAAGCGATTCGGTCATTATAAAATCAGGTAACGGAGTGGAGTTAACAGAACTGGAGACAGAGGGTTAGCTGACAATGAGATGACTTCAGATAATTATTTTATGAGCCTTGCTATAAAGGAGGCTGAGAAGGCATTTGCTGAAGGTGAAGTGCCTGTCGGCGCTATCTTGGTCATAAATAATGAGATAACAGTTAGCGCTTATAATAGCAGGGAAGTCGCATTTGACCCGACAGCTCATGCCGAGATAATTGCATTAAGAGCTGGCGCTGAAAAGATTAAAAGCTGGAGATTGACCGGAGCTACGTTATATGTGACAAAGGAGCCTTGCGTAATGTGCGCCGGAGCCATGGTAAATGCCCGCCTTGGAAGACTTGTGTATGGATGCAGTGACGCAAAGGGCGGTGCGGTGCAGAGCCTTTACCAGATCCTTTCTGATAAAAGGTTAAATCATCAGGTGGAAATTGTTTCTGGCATATTGGAAGAAGAATGTGTGGCATTATTGAAGCGCTTTTTTCAGGCGCGCAGATAATATAAACTACTGCTTTGTTGCTCTGCTGCTCCATGCTATTTCTTAATTATAGCGAATTGGTTTAAACTAATATTCGTGTTGGAGAGGTGCCGGAGCGGTTGAACGGGGCGGTCTCGAAAACCGTTATGGGGGCGACTCCATCGAGGGTTCGAATCCCTCCCTCTCCGCCAATTTTCACTTTTTGGATTTTGGCTGGAATTTTGGACAAGGTATGCCTCGCCCCTGCGGGGCTCGGCATTATATTTTAAGAGGATTTCCCAAGGATTTTTGAAATCAAGAATTAGTTTTTGCTCCCGAATTTGGAAGTTCGAACCAATCTTTTTTAGAAAATCACGGCTTCGCTCGTGATTTTCTTGCAAAGCGATAATTTTGGCTTGGTTGGCTTGTTTTATGAAGTTTATCATGAGTTCGAACCGATTATTGCTTTTTCGCTCAAAAGCGGATAATTTTTCCAAAATATCCATTTTTTGATTGATAAGTTTTTGCTTTTTAGCAAGGTATTCCTCTTGAGAAATTGCTTTGTCCAACATCATATCTAAAAGCGTATCAAGTTTTCCCTCGCACTCTGCTAATTGGTCTTTCAATTTTTGAGCGAAAAAGCTTTCGGCTTGGACTTTTTGCTCTTTTTCTTTTTCAATCTCTTTTATCATCTTATTAGCCCAAGCCGAACACAAAGAAACTTTTTGAATTGCCTTTTTGACTTGTTCAAATATTTTCTCTTCTCTTGTAAAAGTATTTTGCGAACATCTATGTTTTGGATTTTTCTTGGTGCAGTAGTAATAAACATATTCCTTGCCACTCTTTTTGATTTTTCTGTCAGCCGTGATGGTAAATCCGCACTCACCGCACCTGAAAAATCCGCGATAGAGAAAATATTTTATTTTTTTGGTTTTCGGCCTGCTTTTCTGCTTCATTACCTCTTGCACTTTATCAAAAAGTTTTTTTGTGATAATCGGTTCATGCTTTCCTTTGATATTCCCCCGTTTTCACGGACACTCCAGTTAAGTTAGGCTGCCATAGCCTCCAGCTCAAATGATACCGGTGAACGATACCCCAGGGCTGAATGCCTCCTTTGACGATTATAGAACATTTCAATATATTGGAAAATGCTTTGCATAGCCTCCGCCCGTGTTTCATATTGGTAATCATATACATGCTCTATCTTTAGCGTATGAAAAAAGCTTTCAGCAATTGCATTGTCGTAACAATTACCCTTCCTGCTCATGCTCTGGATAAAGCCATAGGCATTCAGGACTTTCCGAAAATCAGCGCTTGCATACTGAACCCCTCTATCAGAATGGAAGATGCATCTCAGGGATGGTCTCCGCCTCCCTATGGCCTGATACAATGCTTTGACAACAAACCCAGCTGTCAGTCGGTCAGTCATGGCCCATCCGACTACCTGTCGTGAATAGAGATCCATGATTATT
>JASEGS010000012.1 GCA_030017995.1 Thermodesulfovibrionales bacterium | reverse complement strand
AAGGTTATATTGTAACCTAACCTTTCGGTGTGTCCGTTATACCGGGGGAAGTTCAGAAACGTTATCTGAAAGAACACGCAATATATTTTATTTGATATAATGTAACAGAAAGGGGGTGTATGTATGGCATTACTGAAAGATGTCGCGATTGAAACCATAAAACGGTTGCCTGATGAGTGTTCAGTAGAAGACATAATGTATGAGGTAGACTTTGTCGCTCAGGTTTTAGAGGGGCTGAAGGACGCCGAGGAGGGGAGACTGATAACTACAGAAGAACTCCTTAACAGAGTTGAACAATGGGCAAAATAAAATGGACTGAAAAGGCGAGCATTCATTTGCAAACAATCCATGAATATATTGCCAGAGATTCTAAAACTTATGCCACACGATTCGTAAGATCCCTTATCAAAGCTACCACAAAACTTGAAACGATGCCTCGTATTGGTCGTATTGTTCCAGAACTTGAAAATTATGGTTTCAGAGAGGTCATCTATTACAATTACAGGATTGTCTATAGAGTTAGGGGCGATGAAGATATAGAAATATTAGCCGTGTTACATGCTGCACGAAATTTTAAAAAGGCTTTTTATGAGGAATGGGAATTAAAGTAAGAGGAAAATTTTATGAGTAATATAACCGGCCCATCTTCGACAATACCACCCACTTCTCATAAAGACATTGACGAGGCACTGAAAGTGCTTCAGGCAAATAAGGATGCATGGGTAAGATTCGGCATCGATGAGCGTATTGCCATTCTTGATGAGATCAAACACGACATGCTGAAAGTGGCTGATCGCTGGATCGCAGCAAGTATTAGTGCAAAAGGCGTTCCAGAGAATTCAAATGGCGAAGGCGAAGAATGGTTGACCCTTTCAGGTGTGTTCCGTTATGTGCGACTGTTACGCCAGTCTCTGATAGACATCCAGAAACATGGACGTCCACAGATTTCCGGAACGGTCACAACGCGTTCAGATGGTCAGGTTGTGGCACAGGTGTTTCCACAAACCAAATTTGATAGCATCCTGTTCAGGGGTTTTACAGGTGAAGTCTGGATGGAACCATGTGTCACTTCCGAAGAAGTGATCAGTGCACAGGCCCGTATCTATCGGGATAAAAACCACAAAGGCAAAGTTGTAGCCTTGCTTGGTGCAGGGAATAATTTAGTGCTTACCCCAGTAGATTTACTATATAAATTCTTCATCGAGGATCAAGTGGTTGCACTCAAAACCAACCCTGTCAATGCTTATCTTGGCCATTTGATGGAAGAAGGCTTCCGTGCCTTGGTTCAACGGGGCTTTTTGCGCGTTGTCTATGGCGGAGTAGCGGAAGGATCTTATCTCTGCTATCACCCGGCAGTCGATGAAATTCATCTAATCGGTTCAGACAAGACCTTTGAAGCTATTGTTTTTGGTCGTGGAACTGAAGGTACAGGACGCAAGGCAGAGCGCAACCCACTGGTCACCAAGCGCTTCACTGCTGAACTGGGGAATATTACCCCTGTGATCATCGTGCCTGGCCCTTGGAATGATAGTGATATCAGGGAACAAGCGGTACAACTCGCCTCATGGTTTGTGTTTAATGCAGGCTTTCAGTGCCATACACCCCGTGTAATCATTCAGCATAAAAATTGAGCACAACGGGATGCTTTTGTCAAGGCTATCGGGGATGTGTTGTCAGATGTGAAGACACGCAAAGCCTATTATCCTGGTGCAAAGGAAATACATGCTTCATTTTTAGTAGCGCATCCTGATGCCTTAACATTTGGAGATGCAAGCGGTGATCAGCTTCCATGGACGTTAATTACAGGTGTTGACCCAAATAACACGGATGATATCTGTTTTAAGACCGAAGCATTCTGCAGCCTCTTTGCCGAGACAGCTATCGAGGCGCAAAGCGTTTCTGATTTTATCGATCGGGCTGTTGAGTTTGCCAATAAGACACTGTGGGGAACCCTCTGTGCAACAATTATTGTTCACCCGAAATCTCTCGATGATTCGCAGGTCGCTGCAGCTTTAGAACATGCAATTGCCAACCTGCGATACGGTATGATTTGTGTCAATCTGAGAGCCGAACTCGGGTTTGATCGTATGCAGGGCACTTGGGGCGGTTTTCCCGGTCACGATATTTATAACGTACAATCAGGCATTGGCTTAACGCATAATGTCCTCATGTTTGAACGGCCACAAAAAACGGTAGTTCGTGGGCCATTTACAAAGTCACCTAACCCGTTTGTAATAACTTCAAAGCGAATGGACAAGTTTGGTAAGAAAATGGCTTACTACGAGGCTTCTCCATCATTATGGAAACTGTTCGTCCTGTTATGGACTGCTTTAAGATGCTAAAGAATACCATGAAATGGGACAATTTAAAAGGAATTACCCGCAACGGCTAACACTTACTTCCCCTTTATCACATCGTCCACCCAGCTCAATGCAGCAGACACATTGGGAAATCCGATGATGCTTGTGATGAGAATAAGAGTGTGATAAATTTCCTCTTGCTTTGCGCCAGCTTCCATTGCCCTCCTCGTATGGGAGTGTACTGCTCCCTCGGATTTTACTGTTGCAGCAGCAGCCAATTGTATTAGATGTGATGTTTTTTCATTGAGTGGTCCCGCAGTTTTTACAGCTTTTCCTAAATTATCAACAGCCCTCATATACCCCTTAAAGTTCTTTTTAAGCTTTAGATACTGTTCCGGTAATTTTGACATGTCGCCCTCCTCCTTTTTGGATTGTTGCAAGCAGCCGGATTGGGCTGACTTGCAGCAAAATTTCTGGGTTCTCTGAGGGGCAAAGTAACGACTGCCCCTTGCTCTTGCGCCTGGAAAAACTTTTGTATTCTATTTTACTTTTCATAAATCACTAAGGACTAATTAATTTTGCAAAAGTCAGTCTAACCCGGCTGTATAGCCACCAATCTCTTTCCTGCTTCATACGCCTCTTTCAATGCCGTAGGATGTTCGAGGATCGCCCCCTTTGCATCTACACCCAAAAAGCTCATGACTTTGTGTGCCTGAACGCTTATTGTCCTGAAAAATGCCTTTGCTGTAGCATCTGCGCAATGAATGCCTATCTCTTTTTTCATCCCGCCAACCAGCAGCAAAAGCCCCTTTCTTCCGTAGCGCCCTTCTGGAATTGGTTTCTTTAAAAGATATTTTTCGCACCAGAAGGACTGACACCTATCTATCATTATCTTTGCCTGAGCACTGAGGCCGAAGAAGAAAATGGGGGATGCCAGGATTATCCTGTCCGCCTCATTTATGGCATCGTATATCTCATTCATGTCGTCATTTATTATGCACTTGCCGGAATCATCGCATCCACCACAATCCTGGCAGGGTTTGATGTTCATTAAGTTGAGTTTGAACAGTCTGACATTATGGCCTGACTCATATATGGGCTTTAATGTCTCTCTTAGAAGGATTTCTGTATTTCCCTCTATCCTCGGGCTGCTATTGAATGCCAGCACCTTCATCCTATTTCCTGGCATCAGTCTATCTTTTTAAATGCCTGTTTTTTTGCTCCGCATATCGGACATTCATCAGGAGCCTCATTTTCTACTGTATTGCCGCAGACCTGACATACATAATAATCAACGTCAGGGTTTTTGCCAAGATTTTCGAGCGCCTTTGTGTAGAGTCCTGCATGAATTTTTTCTACCTCATTTGCAAGGCTGAAACTTCTTAATGCTGATTCGTTGTTTTCTGCCTTTGCATCTTCAATCATCTGGGGATACATCTTTTGAAATTCGTAAGATTCGCCGCTTATTGCAGCCTCAAGATTTTCTTTTGTGTCTTTTATTCCGCCAAGTTCCTTTAGGTGGTTATGCGCATGGACAGTCTCTGCCTCAGCAGCAGCCCTGAATAATTTCGCAATTTGTTTGTAGCCTTCTTCTTCTGCCTTTTTTGCAAAGGCAAGGTATTTTCTGTTTGCCTGTGATTCGCCTGCGAATGCATCCTGAAGGTTCTTTTCTGATTTGCTCATAAAACTCCTCCTCTAAAATTTTTGGTGGTATTCTTTTAACTTTTTTGCAAACTCCTTGCCGAAGTCGTAGCATTTAGCCTCATCTTCTGCTGAGGGTTTGTAAAGTATCTGAAGACCCGGTTCGAATATTTCAAGCCCCATTTTCTTAAAGTTCTCATAAGCCTCTTTTACTGCGCCGCCGCCCCAGCCATAGCTTCCAAAGGCGCCCATAATCCTGTTCTTTGGTCTCAATCCCCTCAGGTGGGTGAGGAACTCGGCAACTGATGGATACATAATGTTGTTGAGCGTTGGAGTGCCAATGAGGCAACCCCTTGCCTCCCAGAACTCCTTTATCGCAATGCTCATAGGAGTAGCCCTTAGCTTGATGACCTTGCTCTCCAACCCCACATCCCGTATGCCTTTTGTTATCGGCAGAGTCATCTCTTCCGTGCTATGCCACATTGTGTCATATATGATTACAGCCCTCGGCCTTGCTGCGCCGCTTGCCATGTCTATATATGTCTGAAGCACCCTTTGCGGATTTGCCCTCCATATGATGCCGTGATCAGGAGCGATCATTTCTATATCAAGACCCATTTTCTGCATATCGGCTATCTTGTTTTTGATCAATTGTCCGAAAGGCATAAGTATATTTGCATAATAGTCCACCACTCCATCTTCCAGTTCTGCCATAGACTCGCATGTGCAGTACTCATCATCAAACCTTGCTGCAGAGGCGATATGTTGACCAAAGGCGTCCTGACTTATGAGTATCTTTTCTTCTTTGATATAAGTCATCATCGAGTCAGGCCAGTGGAGCATTGGCGTTTCAATGAAAAGCAGCGTCCTCTTTCCGATATTCAGGGTGTCTCCTGTTTTGACAGTCTTGATGTTCCATTTTGATATATCAAAGAACCTTTCAAGTCCCTTCTTTCCTTTCTCTGTCATGTAAAGCGTTGCATTAGGGGTCAACTGCATAATCTTGTCAAGACTTGACGCATGGTCGTTTTCGATATGGTTTATGACGAGATGCCGAATCTTTGACGGTTCAACTATGTTCTTTATATTCTTAATGGTGACATCGGCGAAGTTGTATTTTACGGTGTCAAGCAGCGTTATCTCATCGTCAACAATAAGGTAATTGTTGTAGGTTGTGCCTTTTGGCGTTACATAGCCGTGAAAGTCCCTGACTGCCCAGTCAACAGCGCCTACCCAGTATACTCCGTTTTTTAATTCGATGGCCTTCATGCTGCCTCCTCAGGATTGTTTATGAAACCTGTATATCCTTATTTTTAGTCTTCAAGAAGCGTGGAAAATGTATTGTGATGATTCTCTTCTTCAGAGAGTATTTGTTCAAAGAGTTTCTTTGTTGTGTAATCATTTTCTTTTTCTGCTGTCTGTATTATCTCTTTATAAAATGCGATTGCTTTTTCTTCTTCTTTCGTGTCTATCTGCAACATCTCCCTTGCGTTTGAACCTATATTTATGGGAGCGGGCTGTGTGGTAGGCCTGCTGCCAAGATAATCGAGCCTTTCAGCAATAAGTTCGGCATGAAGCATTTCAGCAATAGCTATCTGCCTGAAAACAGGGCCTATCGCCTGTGCATTGATGCCTTTAATCATTATGTGCTGCCACATATACTGAATGCTTACCTGCATCTCCCTTGAAATCGCATCGTTAAGCATATCCAACAATTTTTTGCTTGCCATGATAAATTCCTCCTTATTTCTTAGGATAGGTTTTTGTTAAATAATCGATTATCTTATTCGCCTCTTCATCTGTCAGCTTGCATCCGTAAGACCTCATTAGGTTTACTTTGTCAGTCCAGCCCTGTAGGTCATGTCTTTCAGACTTAGGATATTCGATGGTATGGCATTGGCTGCATTTAACCTCAAAGAGTTTCTGCGTTTCATTTGCAGATGCCTCGCCGGAATAAAAAAACAAAAAAGACATCATAATGCCGAATCCTATAATTTTAATAGTTATGACTGACATGTGGATATGCCTCCTCGTTGCCTTAAATTATCCATCAGGATAAGCGAGGACTCTAATTTAAGATTGACGAGTAAATCTTTAGTCTTTAGAGACTATTTTACCACAACAAGCGCAAACAATCTCTGTTTCGTCTGTCCACATCTCAAGCTCATATCTGCAGGATGGACAGACTATCGTGACCGGGGCAGGCAAGCTTTTGACACTGCAAGCGCTTTTTTTAAACCCCGATTGTTTCTCTGCCATTTGCTTTTCTCCAGCCTGATGCCCTTAGTCTTTCCATTCGTCTAATTACCCAGTCTTTTATCTCGGCAATGTATCTCTTTGGATCTGTTTTGGAAAGCTTTATCATCTCCTCCCTTTCCGCAATCGAATCGATATAGTCCGTTGGCGTCACTCCACGCCATGTGCAGTATCCCTCGTCAAAGAGGAATTCGGGAGTAATTTCCTTTGAAGGGAGCTTGTATCCCATGAACTGAGCAATTTCCATGTCATATGAGATAATCCAGCCGTTATCAAGAATCATGTTTTCAGGGTCAAAAGAGATATTATCCGAACATGCAGGACAATAGAGCCCTGTTATTACCTCTGTAGGCATTACTTCGTCCTTAAAATTTAAACTCGCTACTTTTTCCCCGCAACTGCAGTTTAATTTATGATCCATACACATAGTTTTTTCTCCTCTCAGCTCTTCCAGAGTCCGTGTAGATTACAGTATTCACGCGCAGTAATCTGCGATGCTTCAATCATGAAGGTTGCCTCTGGTGCTTCGCCTGGTTTTAAAAATTGACGATATGTTTTTCCGTCCGCTATGGCCTCTATCCATTCAATGTAATGTTTTTCTTCCATGGGATGGGGAACGCTTCCGACCTTTATTTTAAAGCCGCCTTCAATCTTTTCGACCACAGGAACATGTTTTTCTTTGGATGCGTCCACTGTGTTTTCTTCATACAGCTTCATAGGCTGACCGCAGCATACAAGCTGCCCGACGCCTGCATGTACCATTTCAACTATATTCCCGCATATCTCACACTTATAAATCTGTAATATCTTCGTCATTTTGTTCACCTCTAATTTTAATATTGGCAGGGAAGAATCCCTGCCAATACATAAATATTTCTATTCATATGCCTCTGAAACCCTGCCCACCATTTTTGCTGAAGGCTTAAGGGTCTTATCCCCTTCTTCCTTCCACTTGGAAGGGCAGCCTTCATCTGTGTGCTTGGAGAGGTGAATGTTTGCCTTGAACTTCCTCATCAGTTCGTCAATATTTCTGCCCATATTGTAGTAATTGACCTCGGAGTTTAAAAGCTTTCCTTCGGGGCTGATTATAAATGTTCCCCTGAGAGCAAGGCCTGTTTCCTCGTCATAGACGCCAAACATCCTCGAGAGATTTCCTGTGGGATCTGAGCCCATTGGATACTTAACATCCTTTAGCATCTTTTCATCCCTTTGCCATGCGAGGTGTACAAACTTTGTATCCGTGCTGACAGTAATAACCTCAGCACCCATCTTTTTAAACCTTTCGTACTGCTCTGCCAGAGCAGCAAACTCTGTTGCTCAGACGAATGTGAAGTCAGCAGGATAGAAGAAAAGTATTGTCCATTTCTTGTTCGCCTTGAGCGTCTCGAGGCTTACCTCTCCAAAGTCTCCTTTTGCGGGGGCATAAGTCTCCAGCTTAAAATCTGGAACTATTGCCCCCACATTACATCCTAAGCATTCACAAACTTCTGTCATAATTGATACCTCCCTTTTTTGATGGATGGGGAGAGTTCATGTCCTCCCCATCCTATAATATAGAATTTTAGGCTACGACCTTCACATCAACATGGCTTTCCCAATAGCCATGGAGATTGCATCTCTCGTTAGCAACAAGTGTTGCCTTTCCTGCCGCAACGAATTCCTGTCCAAGGACAACGGTAAATGTTGCCTTTGCCTTGAGATAACCCTTTGGCTGGAAGTCAACCTTTCCTGCCGGCTCGTTGCCGATGTTCAATTCAATCCATTGTATCCAGTGTGCAGGACCCATGTCATGGAGAACCTCACCGACTGAGACCTCCACCGTGAACGATTCCCCTGCCTTTACCTGCTCAGGCGCCTTGATAACTGGTGAGTGCTTTTTCTCTGTTACTGTCTTGTTTGAGGGTCTACCTTTGAGGGAAAATACTTCTCCGCTGCAAAGGCCTCTTTCCCCATTCCAACTCCTGCTACTGCTGCGGCACCTACTACAGCCGCTGTCTTTAAAAAATCTCTTCTGTCCATTTTGGACCTCCAAAAATATAAAATTAAGGAGTCAAGGACTCCATTTATTGTCAAAAATTAACTTTTCTGCATGGTGCCCTTTTCACCGCATTTGGGACACTTCTGCGGCTTGCATCTACCTTCTTTTGTTGTCCCGCATTTTTCGCATTTAAAGACTGCCAATTAAATCACCTCCTTTATTTGGCTCAGGGCTGATGGCTCATAGCTTATAGTAAAATGTTTTAGAACTATGAGCTATAAACTATGAACCATGAGCTTTTTTACATTTCTGGCATATGCCGTAAAACTCAATATGGTTGCCGACTATCTCAAAACCTGCTCTATCGCTCTTTGATATATCGAGATTGTAATCGGAGTGTATGTCTATGATCTTTTTGCATTTTAAGCATATGAGATGATGATGAAACTTAGTGTTAGGATCAAACCTTTTCTTATTTGGATCTATTGTCAGTTCCAGCACTTCACCTCGTTCCCTCAATGTCTCAAGGGTGTTATAGACCGTTGCAAAGGACATAGTAGGAAACTTCTTAGAAACAGCCTTGTAAATATCTTCTGCTGAAGGATGTTCTTTATTGCCCTCAAGATAACCGAGGATGGCCAGCCTCTGAGGTGTTAGCTTTAGCCCTATGTCTTTGTACTTTTCCATTTTTATCTAATTTAGAATAATTATTATTAAATAAATATTATCAAATTAGAATTATTCTTGTCAAGAGTTTTTTATTAATTTTTCTTATTGCTGAATAAACACGAAATGAAATGTTAAATTAAATAAAATGAAGATCAATCCATCAGAAAAGATACTCATTCGAGGAGTTAACTGGATTGGCGATGCCGTTATGACCATGCCTGCCATAAAGGCATTGAAAGCGGCTCATCCAGATTCAAAGATAAGCATTCTTGTCCGACATTCTGTTGCTTCTGTCTTTGAGAACAATCAGGATATTGATGAGATTATATTATATGATGACAGGTTTAAAGGCATGCTGGGTAAATTTAGGCTTGCGCGGATGTTAAGACAGAAAGGTTTTTCAAAGGCTATACTTTTTCAGAATGCATTTGAGGCTGCGTTGATTGCTTTCCTTGCAAGGATTCCGGAAAGGATAGGATATAACAGGGATGGAAGGGGGTTTCTCCTGACGAAGGCGGTTCCCTTCAACGGCGATGACAGAAAGGTTCATCATATAAACTATTATTTAAATCTTCTTAAAGCAGCAGACATAAGGGTGGATTATTCAAATCCGTGGATCTATCTTTCCATTGATGAGCGATTATCAGCAAGGGATAAATTATCAACAGTGAAAAGGCCGATTTTGGGAATAAATCCGGGCGCCACCTATGGTTCTGCAAAGAGGTGGTTTCCTGAGAGATTTGCAGAAGTCGCAAACTGGTTTATAAACGATACCGGAGGAAGTGTTGTCATCTTTGGTGGCAGCAGAGAGGTAGATATTGCACAGGAGATAGAATATCTAATCAGAAGACAGAAATCAGAGGACAGAAGACAGACCAAGTTTAACCTTCAGTCTCTGGATTTAGATTCCTCACTTGTAACTCTTTACTCGTTGCTTAATTTAGCAGGGGAAACATCCCTTCGAGAGCTTATCTCGCTTGCTTCAGAATGTGATGTCTTTGTTTCCAATGATTCAGGTCCAATGCATATTGCCTATGCTGTCGGCACTCCGCTTGTGGCGATCTTTGGTTCTACAGATCCAAAGTTGACAGGGCCTGCTGGCGAGAGCAATGTTGTTATAAATGCCGACTTTGTATGCAGTCCATGTTTTGAACGCACATGTAAGGACAATGATATGAGATGTATGTATGCTATAACCTCTGAAGATGTATATCATGGCATCAAAAAAATGCTCTCAGGCAAAAAGGCTGTGTTTTTCGACAGGGACGGCACACTGTGCAAAGATGCTGATTATCTTAATGACTGGAAAGATTTTGAGGTATTTGCTGATACTGAAAGCCTGCAAGCCTTAAAAGAAAAAGGTTTTTTGCTAATTGGCATAAGCAATCAGTCAGGAATTGCGAGAGGATTTGTTGATGAAGGTTTTGTAAAAGAGGCAAACAAAGTCTTTATTGACAAATATGGATTCGATGATTTCTATTATTGCCCTCACCATCCTGATGAACATTGCTCTTGCAGAAAGCCTGAACCATGGATGCTCTTTACTGCACGGGCAAAATACAAAATTAACTTAAGGGAATCATATATTGTTGGGGACAAGGATGTTGACATGCTCCTCGCAAAGGCAGTAGGCGCAAAGGGTATTCTGGTAAAAACAGGCAAACAGCAGGAATCTGAATATGCAGATTTTGCAGCAGAGGATATTAAGGATGCTGTGGATTTCATAATCTCCCATGAATAAAATCATATTTAATAAGGTTGTCAAAAAGATATTAGTCATCAAGCCGAGTTCCCTCGGCGATGTCATACATAGTCTGCCGTTCCTTAGCGCGCTGAGAGATGCCTTTCCTGCTGCAGAGATACACTGGATAATTGCAAAGGGGCTTGAAGGTCTGTTTGAAGATCATCCTATGGTGAACAAATTATGGATTATAAATAAAGACCGTTGGAAGAAACTTAAAGATATAAAGGATACATCATCTGAAATCAAAGAACTCGCAAGAGGGCTCAGAAGAGAGTCATACGATATGGTTGTAGACCTTCAGGGTCTCCTCAGGAGCGGACTACTTGCTTACGCAACACACGCGCCGGTTAGAATTGGCTTTCAGGAAGCAAGGGAGGGCAGCGCTTTATTTTATACCCATAAGATTAGAGGCGGAAGAGAGATACATGCAGTAGACAGGTGTTTAAAGATTGCATCGGCTATTGGCTGCGATGTAAAGGAAGTAAACTTTCCAATGCCTCTTTTTAAGGAATCCGATAAGATCAAGAAGTTAATGGAAGAGATTGGAAACTATGCTGTAATTGTACCAGGGGCGAGATGGCTAACGAAAAGGTGGCATCCTGAAAGATTCGGAGAACTCGCATCCATGCTTAATATGAAGACAGTGATAGTCGGAAGCGCAGCGGACAGGGAAATTTCGAAGGTTATAGAAAACATGTCAGAAGGCAATGCAATATCCATGGCTGGCAAGACGGATATAAGAGAACTCATATCTATAATCAGGAATGCCAGATATGTAATAAGCAATGATTCAGGACCAATGCATATAGCTGCCGCTGTTGGCGTCCGGGTGATTGCTTTATTCGGCCCTACAAATCCTGTGAGAACAGGGCCTTATGGTGATAAAAATATTATTGTTAATGCCGGAGTTAAATGCTCGCCGTGTTATAAAAAGAGATGCAGCGATAAACGGTGCATGGATAACATCACTGTGGACATGGTATATAATACAATCAACCATAGCAAAAACTTAAAAGATCCAGTTTTAGGATGAGACAGATTATTTTAGCTGCAACACTCCTTATAATAATTTCTACGCTGATCTTTGGAAGAAGTGCTTATTCAGAGGTTGAACCTGTTTTTGAAAAAGACCTTTTGAAATATATAAATAATTACAGGATACAACGTGGCAGAAACCCTCTTGTTTTTGATAAAGGTCTCAATGGCATAGCTGAGGGGCATAGCCTGTTCATGCATAAAAATAATATTTTAAGCCATTCCAACTTTAATAAGAGGTTCAATATATCAGGCAGAGATTTATGCGTGGAAAATGTCGGTTGGAATTGGCTTACACCTGAAAGCCAGTTTGCAGCGTGGAAGGAATCAAAAGATCATAGAGCTATTATGCTGCAGGAAAAAATAACAGTTGCCGGCATTTCGAGGGTGGGTTTGTATGTAACTTTTTTTGCCTGTCAGTAAGGTGAGATGTTAATTATGAGGAGGTTTAAATAATGAACTATCAGGTTGGAGAGGTGGGCAGAACTATTATTATCAGGTTTGAAGACGGAGACAATATATTGCATGGGCTGACAGAGATCGCCAAGAAAGAGGATATAAGGGCAGGTGTATTTTACCTCGTTGGCGGGATGAAGGCAGGCAGATTTGTTGTAGGTCCCGAAAAAGAAGAAATTCCGCCTGTTCCTGTATGGAGAGAACTAAAGGAAAGCCACGAAATCCTTGGGTTGGGCACCATCTTCTGGCAGGGCGATGAGCCAAAGATGCATCTTCACGGGGCATATGGAAAGCGCGACAGTGTAAAGATGGGATGCATGCGTGAGAATGCAGAGACATTCCTTGTGCTTGAGGCGATAATTATGGAGATAAAGGGAGTAAACGCAGTAAGGGAGCTTGACCCTGTTTCCAAAATGGTATTGCTTAAGATTTAGCCAAGATTCAGCGATAAGGACATGTCTCTTTCGTTCAGAAGCTCTGTTTTGACAGTTCTAAGGCTCATTCCGCTACAGCCGCAAAACTCACCCTTCGGGTTCAGACACTTGCGGCTGCCAAATATTAGATAAAGGCTCCAGTCGCAAAGAACTGTTGCCAAAACATCGCTATTCACTTGAGAGACACATCCTTATCGCTGAATTTGGTAGAATTTTCTTTTTTAGATTTGATAACATAACTGACGAGTTGGAGGGGTGGCTGAGCGGTTGAAAGCGACGGTCTTGAAAATCGTTGTAGGGGCAACTCTACCGTGAGTTCGAATCTCACCCCCTCCGCCAGTTAGGAAACTGGGGGGAATTGGCAAGAATTCGCCAGCCGATTCTCCCTTTAAATTGGAATTTTTTATCTTTTAAAATAAAGTTCGAGCCGATATTTTTAAGAAATGTTAGGATTTTGTAATTGTCGCCCTGCGACAATAGAATTTTGGCTTGGCTACTGGCTAAAATCATCTCTTTCATCGGTTCGAGCCAATTATTTCCATTTTGTTCAAAATCTTTGATTTTCTGCTGAATGTCCAGTTTATCGTTGAGCAGTCTTTGCTTCTTAGCCTGATATTCTTCAAGCTCAATGCCCCTGCCTTCAATATAGAGGTCTAATAGCTTGTCCATTTTCTGCTCAACCATAAACTTTTCATTTTCAAGATTTTGAACAAGAGAATTGGTTTTCTCGACAGCCTGCGTTTTTTCTTTGTCTATCTCGGCAAGCATGTTTTTTACCCATTTATCAGGCAGAGAAACTTTTTGAATACATAATTTCATCTGTTCAACAAGTGATTCTTCTCGGAGGTATTTTTCATCACACCTTTGCTTTTTCTTGGTACATCGGTAGTAATTATGACCTTTTTGTTTTTCAGTGGTTATCATATAATCACAGTTACCACATCTCATTAAACCAGAAAAAGCAAAAGTGTGTTTTCTTTTTCGTTTCTTCTTGCCCCTGTTTGACATCACTTCCTGAACAGAGTCAAAAAGTTTCTTGGAAATAATAGGCTCGTGAGTTCCGTTATAGATTTCGCCGTTGTAACGGAAAACTCCGCAATAAATTAGATTTTTAAGTATATGCTGGACACAGGAAACAGAAAGAACATTGCCTTGATGGCTCCTTAGCCCTGCGTTTTCCAAGACATCGGCAAGGGCTTTTAGCGGATATTCGCCGGTGGCATAAATTTCAAATGCTTTTCTTACAAGCAGGGCTTTTTCAGGGTCTATATCTATTGCCTTTGTCTTATGATTATTGAGATACCCTAAGGGAGCCCAGCCGGGCCAGATGCCTTTTCTCAGCTTCTGACGGTGTCCACGCTTGATGTTTTCTGAAAGGTTATCCACATAGTATTTGCTTTGACCAAAGGCAATGTTCAGCATGAATTTGCCTTGCGGCGTTGAATCAAACCAAAATATCGGGAATTTTAAATCTTTTAACTTTCCTGTGTCCAGCATATAAATGAGTTTTCCGCCATCAATTGAATTCCTTGCCAGTCGATCAGGATGCCAAGCCAAAATTCCTTGAGCTTCGCCATTTTCAATTCTGCCTAACATTTCGCCGAACACAGTTCGGCCAGGTTCTTTGGCAGTTTTTGCCTCGCTGAGCGAGGCGACGATTTCAAGTTTTTCTTTGGCGGCAAATTCTTTTAGCTCAGCAAGCTGAGCCTCAATACTTAAAACCTGTCTTTCTTCGCTGTCGGTTGATTTGCGTGTGTAGATAAAGTATTTCATAGCTTTAAAAAGTTTAAACAGAAAATTCTAAAAAGCCCGCTTTTGGCCTGTCCCGAAGCATCGGGACAAAGATAAAAAATTCCAATTTAAAGGGAGAATCGGCTGGCGAATTCTTGCCAATTCCCCCCAGACCCCCCTTCCGCCCGCCCTGCGGAAGCGACCCTTTCGGATTGAAAAACTGCCAAAGAACCTGAAAAAATATCGGCTCGAACTTCATTTTGGGCCAAAAGCAGGTTTTTTAGAATTTTCTGTTTGATTGTTTTCATTTTATTTGGTATCATTATATTGAAAGAATAACATATCATTTACATACTATCAAATTATTGAAAATATGGCAACAGAAATCAACATAGGCAAAAATATAAAGAAACATCGGAATAAGCAAGGATTATCACAAGAGGATTTTGCCAAAAAATCCGGTGTTAAATATACCACTCTGACAAAAATTGAAAGCAATGTAATCAAAAAGCCATCCGTGCTTGTTATGGCAAAAATCGCCAAAGCACTCGGAGTTAATATCGAGGAGTTAATTAAATAAAAATATGGCAAATATTAAAAAATTAAAATTGTTAAATAATATCCAATTTATTTACGAAATCGCTTTGGCAAGATTAGAACTCCAATCTTTTAATCCTGATTTAAAAGTTACGAATGATTTTAGGGAGTTTGAAATAAAAGATGATGGAAATTTCAATGAGCTAAAAAGAAGATTGGCATATTTCAAAACCGTAAATGGCGAATATTCCGATTATTACTATTTACAGGAATATAATCAAACAAAATCAGTGAATCAATTTTTAACTCATTGGATTTATCCGTATAAGGGCAAATTTCACCCTCAAATGATTAGAGCATTGATGAATGTTATAAAAATTAAAGAAGGCGAAACTCTACTTGATCCATTTGTTGGAAGTGGTACAGCAGTTTTAGAAGCCCAAATATTGGGAGTAACCGGAATAGGAATAGATATAAGCCCGTTATGTGTCCTCATTTCAAAGGTAAAAACAGAATCAGTTGACGTTATTGATGAAATAAAAAAATATAAAGATTATTATCTTTTCAAAAAGAATAGCAAAGAACCGAGCGATGAAAGAGTAAAAAATTTTTATAAGGTTGCCGAAATGATGGCGCATAGCGACCAGTCAAGAAGAGGAAGAAATTTTGACTCTTCATTTGTGAATGACGCCCTAAAAATGATCGCTTCGGTTGAAGATTATAGCAATGCAATAAAAAAACATAATTTAAAAATAGGCAAGACAAAAATTTTAGAGGACGATATTAGAAAAATACCCTTAAAAGATGAATCTGTTGACGGTATTATTACGTCTCCTCCATATTCTATTGCTTTAAATTATGTTGCCAACGATGCCCATTCGTTAAAAGCGCTTGGATATGATTTAGATAAAATAAAAGAAGATTTTATTGGCGTTCGTGGTACTGGATTAAATAAGTTTGAATTGTATGATAAGGATATGGAAAAGGCATATAGTGAAATGTATAGAGTTCTAAAAAAGGATAAATATTGTGTCGTAATTATCGGAAATGTGACTTTTCAGGGACAAGAGATAAACACTACTCAAAATGTAATAGATTACTGCGAAAAAATAGGTTTTAGAACCATTAAGAAAATGGAAAAAATAATTTATGGCTTATATAACGTTATGCAAAAAGAATATATTTTAATTTTTCAAAAATAATATGGACCAAAACAATTACATAAAACAATTAGAAGAAACAATTTCAAAATTTCTAAAGCCATTAAAGGATATTCCTTTTCCTGTTGCCATAAAAGCCATTTCCGGACATGAAGTTTTGGCTTTTGACAAAAACAACCGAGAAGACAAAGAATTATTAAGCCGTCTTACAAAAGCAATGGACATCGCAGTTAGAAGTGCTTATAAGGCAGGAATTTCTACAGCAAGACCAAACGAAGTCGGTAATCATATAGAACCCTTTGTAAAAGATGCGCTTAACAGTATAGGTATGAAAGCAGAAATTCCACTAACTACAAATGGCAAACATCAAAGTGCTGGCTATCCAGATGTGTCTATCAAAGATGTTGATGGCAGGGTAACGTATTTAGAATGTAAAACCTACAATCAAAAAAGTATTGGCTCGTCTTTTAGGGCATTCTATTTTCAACCTTCCGAAAGTCCTAAAATTACTAATAATGCACGCCATTTAATGGTTGGTTTTGAGATAGTTAGAGAAAAAAGAAACGGAAAATCAGTTTTTGTACCAATCCATTGGAAACTTTATACGCTTGAAAAAATGTTAGTACAAGTTAAGCATGAGTTTAATGCAAGTAATAAAGGGATATATAAATCCGAAGCGTTATTAGCCGAGGGTGGAATTAAATAAAAGAATTTGCCGCCAAAATTATGACTGAACCTATCCAAACAATCTTTACTGCTCTAACCTTGCTCGGCGTTGGGGGTATTGTTGGCGGATACATAACCTACTTGCTCGACAAAAAGAAAGAACGAGAGTTTAAGGTATTAGAGCAGAAAGAAAAAAGGTACAAATCCTGCCTTTTGTATATGGACGCTTTTTTTGAGCCGAAAAATATAAAATATCTTTCGAGTCGGCAACCTGATATAGATAACGCGCAAGATGTCATCGAGTATCTGAAAATGGAATACCACGAAATGATGCTTTATGCCTCGAAAGAAGTTATTTTGTCGGTCAAGGCGTTTATAGAAAATCCTACGCACGAAAAATTTTTGAGAACGATTTTGACTATGAGGCAGGATTTATCCAGAATGAAAAAAGATTTAGACTTGCATGATATTCAAATTGAATTTCAAGAAAGCCGCCAAAGAAAAACTTGAAATCGTCCAATCCGAAAGGGTCGCTTCCGCAGGGCGGGCGGAAGGGGGGTTTGGGGGGAATTTCGCCCGCCCTGTTACAAATTTTGGGCGAAATCTGTTCGAATTTTTTCGAACGCACTCCGCCAGTTTACAATTTGTCTGATAAAATTTCATAAACATTTTGGAGGTTGTCAATGAAAAGGTTGTTTCTAACAATTATCCTGCTGGGGACTATCGTATCAACATCGTGCGCTGAGAATCAGTCTGTTTCAAAGGTGAAGGATCTGGAAATAGTCAAGAGCTTTCTTTCCACATCTAATACGCAACTGAAAGAAGTCAGGGATATCGGCTCCCTTTTTGAGCTGACAGTCGAACAGGGCAAGAAAAAAGGGATCATCTATGTAACAAAGGACGGTAAATACCTTGTATTTGGAAGCCTCTTTGACAAAGACAGGAACAATATAACAAAGGCGAGACAGGATGAAATAAATGTAGTAGATTTTTCAAAGCTGCCTTTGCAGGATGCAATCATGATTAAAAAGGGCAACGGAAACAAAAAACTCGTAATGATAACTGATGTGGATTGTCCTTTCTGTAAAAAGGCACATGCATGGCTGAAGGAAAAAACAGATTACACACTCTATGTCTTCTTATTCCCTCTCTCCATACATCCTGAGGCGCATGCAAAGAGCGTTAAAATATTATGTTCTGACAATCCCGCTACATCACTGGATATTGTTAAAAGCGGACAGGAAATTAAAAATGAAAAATGTGATTCCGGAGAGAACAAGCTGAAGCAGCATATGGCAGTGGCCGGAGAGCTTGGAGTGAGCGGCACTCCGTTGTTCATAACTGAGAACGGAAAGAGGATAGATGGCTTCAATCAGCAGGCATTGGAGGAGTATCTGAAAAAATAATTATGCTCGTCTTTGCGGTAAGCGAAGAAAAGAATAAGTGGTTGAGAGAGAAAATGGAAGTTCTCGGCATTCTGGAGGCTGATCTGTTGGAGAAGTTTGTTCGTTCATCCGGGAAAGGCGGACAAAAGGTCAATAAGACATCCACATGTGTCTATCTGAAGCATATCCCAACAGGCTTGGAAGTAAAATGCATGAAAGACAGGAGCCAATCTGTCAACAGATTTCTGGCGAGGCGTGAACTCATAGAGAGGCTTGAAGTGTTGTCAGGCAGGACAAGTGACAGCAATATAAAGAGAGAAAAAATAAGAAAGCAGAAAACGAAGAGGATAAAAAGGGCAAAAAAGAAACATGGAATAAACCATGAGGCTATCTTTTAAAAATTTTCCATGTTAAAAATAGAATCACTGCAAGCGCTTGAATTTGATAAAATTCTTAGCGCAATCTCTGAATTTTCAAACAGCGAAGCCTCCCGGAGGTCTGTCCTTAATCTCTTGCCATTGAATGAAAAGGAAGAGATAGAAAAGAGATTTGGACAGATCGAGGAGATCAGAAGGCTTTTTCAGGATGGCAATCCGCTTAAATTATCTCCTTTCCCCGACATATCCCAACTTATTGCAAGGATAAGACCTGAGGGCGCTGTCCTTGAATCCGGTGAGCTTTTGGCATTCATGCAGGTGATGCAGGTGATGTCCGATATATCATGGCAGCTTAATGAAAGAAAAGATCTGGTGTTGCTTTGTGAACTTACAACCGGCCTGACAGGATTCCACGACATCCTTCATAAACTGAAAAAATCAATCAACAGCGATGGACTTTTGTTTGACAATGCATCTCCTGAACTTGCACGGCTGAGAAGTGGTATAAGAGCGCTTGAGGCAAGGATAAGGAAAAGACTTGAGGAGATTGTCAGGGACAAAAACATTACACCGTTCCTTCAGGACGACTTTATTACCAAACGTGCAGAAAGATGGGTAGTGCCTGTAAGAATGGACTCAAAAGGGCAGATACATGGCGTGGTGCACGATGTATCAAGGTCTGGCGAGACTGCATTCATGGAGCCGCTGGAGATAATTGGTATCACCAATGAACTGGAAAACCTTATTGCAGAAGAAAAGACAGAAGTGATACGCATATTGAGAGACCTGTGTCAAAGAATAAGAGATGTAATAAGCGATCTTGAGGCTCAGTTTCAGGCCTTAGTATATCTTGATGCCCTGCATAGCATTGCACGTTTTTCTGATTTGCTGAATATGAATATCCCGGCAATAAGTAATTTATCTGTAATTAAGCTTTTCAATGCAAGGCATCCCATTCTTATGTTGTTGCATAAAGACGGGGCTATAAAAAATATTGTTCCTCTTGATATTACCCTTGGAAATGAAAACAGTGTTATGGTCATAACAGGACCTAATGCAGGAGGAAAAACTATCGCTATTAAGACAGTCGGACTTCTCATGGTTATGGCGCTGTCAGGCATTCCGATTCCTGCTGATTCTTCTTCTGTCTTGCCGTTCGTGAATGATCTCCTTGTGGATATAGGCGATGAGCAATCAATAGAAAATAATCTCTCAACATTCTCAGCGCATGTATCCAATATCTCTGCAATACTTAAACGGGCTGATGAAAGGGCGGTTGTCTTAATGGACGAACTTGGCACAGGAACCGAGCCGCAGCAGGGCGCTGCCATAGCATGTTCTGTTTTAAAGAGCTTGCAGGATAGAGGGTCACTTGTATTCGCCACAACGCATCTTACAGACATAGTCGGGTTTGTTTATAAAACAGAAGGGATGATAAACGCCTCGATGGAGTTTGATGTTGAAACATTAACTCCTTTATTCAGACTGAGAACAGGAGAACCCGGACAATCTCATGCTCTGGAGATAGCAGGGAGATATGGTCTTCCTGAGCATATTATTGATTTTGCAAAAAGCCTGATTGGTAATTTGCAAATCGAACTCCACAATCTTATATCAGAATTAAGGGAGAAAAGGAACATATACGAAGATGCTTTCTCTGACATCCAGAGGCAGAAGACGGAGATGGAGAAGAAAGAGATGTTATTAAACAGCGGCATGATTGATGCAGCAAACAGAAAAAAGGAAATTCTTGAAAGCGCATATAGAGAGGCGCAAGATATCATCCTGAATACAAAGAAACAGATGCATGACTTTCTCGAAGAAATCAAGCGTGAGAAGAGACGTGAGACTTTGAAAAAACTTGAAGAGGCACAGCGGCAAATTGAACAGAGTCTGAGGGAATCAAAGAAAGAAGCCCATATCTCAGTAGATGAAGTTAAAGAAGGCGATGTAATATTTGTAGGATCAATAAGATGCGACGCAGAGGTGTTGAAGGTTGACAGAAAACATAACCGCTTAAAGGTCATGGCAGGAAATATGGAATTAGAAATACCCGTATCAGATGCGTCAACTAAAAAGGGCAGCATTGAACCCGCAGCAGTTTATTGCATGACTAATGAATCAGAGAAAAATATTTCCTCGGTCTTTAATATTATCGGTTTAAGGGTTGATGAGGCTTTATCAAGACTGGAGCGATTTTTAAATCATGCATCTATGGCAGGTCTTGAGGAAGTGGTTATCATACATGGAATAGGAACAGGAGCGTTGTTAAAGGCAGTGAGCGATTATCTCAATGGTCATCCCCTCGTAAAGCAATTCAGACGTGGAAAGCAGAACGAGGGAGGAAGCGGAGTGACTGTAGCGATTATTCAATGATTTATATTATCAGGAATCCAGTATCTCTGTATCTTTGTGGCGGGAGCGTGTGGGAATCGAACCCACCCTGCCGCCTTTTGGGCGGCAACACCGGATTTGAAGTCCGGGAGGGACACCAGAACCCTATGCACTCCCATGAGTGATTTTACTTAATTCGCAGTTAATAAGGCAATATATCTGCATAAAATTTTTTCACACAGAACGAGCATATTAATTCAAATCACGAGCCGGCAACATTTTGCAAAGAGCATGGAAAATATTTTTTCGCAGTTGCTGATTTTTTTCTTGAACTTTTTGATCTTAATGTGTATCATTTAAATAATAAAAAAATTCAGGAGGAATAAAATGGCAACAGCAAAGAAAGCAGCACCGAAAAAAGCAGCAGCGAAAAAGGCAACAGCAAAGAAAGCAACAGCAAAGAAAGCAACAGCAAAGAAAGCAGCGCCGAAAAAAGCAGCAGCGAAAGCGCCTGCTAAAAAAGCTGCAGCAAAAACCGCTGCAAAGAAAACTGTAGCAAAGAAAACAACAAAGAAAGCGACAAAGACTGTAGCTAAAAAGACAACTGCTAAAAAATAAGAAGGTAATTTTAAGAATAAATAATTTATAGATTGTATCTGGCAGGCATTATACGCAAAGGGTAGCGAGGTATTTTATCCCGACTCCTTGCTCAATCCTCTTGTTGATATGTTATTCTAAAGAGTGATCCTGTCTTCCTTCCAAAGGCCAAGCCGTTATATAAACAGCGAGATTAATTGTATTTCCCGGAAGGCTTATGCTGAAAAGCCTGCCGGGACAACAATTAGTGTCGCTTTATCTTTTCCGGATGTGTATGAAGTAGGCATGTCGCATCTGGGATTGAAGATACTCTATGACATAATAAATAATTTGCCGTATGCTTCTGCTGAAAGGGTCTTTGCCCCATGGATTGATTTTGAACAATATATGAGAAGCAACAGCATCCGCCTCTCATCTCTTGAGACAAAAAAATCCCTTAAAGATTTTGATATTGTGGGATTCAGCCTCCAGTATGAACTCTCCTATACAACAGTTTTGAACATACTTGATCTCGGCGGCATCCCTGTTCGTTCGGAAAATAGAATTGATTCTGAATACCCTCTTGTGATAGCAGGTGGTCCATGTGCAGTTAATCCTTTGCCGATGTCCCCATTTATAGATATTTTTCTGATTGGTGACGGAGAGTATGCAATCATTGAATTACTTGACCTGGTGAGAGTCTGGAAAATCTCAGGGGATGGAAGAAAAGAGTCGCTTTTAAAAGAGGTATCGAAGCTTGAAGGATTTTATGTCCCTTGTATTCATACTCCTCGTTCACTCTTTCACTCACTTATTGATTCACAAAAGATTAAAAGGAGGTTTATTAAAAGCCTTGATGATGCCCCATATCCTTTAAAGCCTCTTGTGCCATATGCCTCCATTGTCCATGACAGAGTAAATATAGAGGTTTCGAGGGGATGCTCTATGGGCTGCAGGTTCTGTCAGGCAGGGATGATTTATAGACCAGCGAGAGAAAGAAGCCCGGGAACAGTTTTAAGAATTGCTGAGGAGTCCCTAAAAAATACAGGATATGATGAGGTGTCTCTGACATCCCTGAGCGCAGGCGATTATACACACCTGCTTCCTGTTGTCAAAGAATTTAATAAAAGGTTTGGAGAATCAAAAATAGCCCTTTCTCTTCCGTCTTTAAGAGTAGCTGCAGTAAATCAGGATGTCCTTAGGGAGATAAAGTCTGTCAGGAAAACAGGTTTTACTATGGCGCCAGAGGCTGCGACAGAAAGATTGAGGAGTGTGATAAATAAGGATTTCAGCGAAGAAGATTATGAAAAGGCATTGAATGCCCTTTTTGCAGAAGGCTGGCTTAATCTGAAGATGTATTTTATGGTAGGGCTTCCCACCGAGAGAGACGAGGATATTGAAGCGATAGAAGATATGGCTTTAAAGGCAATAAGGGTTGCCAAGAAGAACACCAAGAGGTTTGTGAATATGGCTGTTACAGTCTCCCCTTTTGTTCCCAAGCCTCATACGCCATTTCAGTGGTGCGGACAGATATGTCTCGAGGAGATAAAAAGAAAGCAAAAGCATCTCAGGGAGGTGCTTGGGAATAAAAAGATTAAGTATAAAGGACACGATGAGAGGATGAGCTTTCTTGAGGCGATATTCTCGCGGGGAGACGAGAGACTTTCAGATCTTATTGAGGTGGCATGGAAAGCCGGGTGCAAGCTCGACGGGTGGTCAGATTTTTTTGATTTTCAGAAATGGCTTTATGCTATGGATAAGGCAGGAATAGACGGTAGGTTATATGCGGGCAAGGCTTATAATCTTGATGAAAAGCTGCCGTGGGATTTTATAGATACAGGCATTAAAAAGGAATTTCTTGTTAAAGAATATGAACGTGCTGTTTCCGCATCAATTACTCAGGACTGCAAAAAGATATGCACGGCGTGTGGGTTAAAATGCAGTCCAGAATTAGGGATTCAGAGTTTAGATATTGGAATCACAAAAGAAGAAAACTCTAACTCAAAACTGAAAATTCAAAACCCAGAACTCGTAAGGGTTCGTGTTCAGTTTTCAAAGACGGGTCCTCTTCAATATCTCTCCCACCTTGAGCTTGTAACGGCAATACTCAGGGGGTTAAGGAGAGCAAAAATACCTTTTGACTTTACAAAGGGATTTCATCCTTCGCCCAAGATATCTTTCTGCCCTTCGCTTAATGTCGGCGTCGCAGGTGAGAAGGAATATTTTGATATGGAGGTTTTTAGTCCTTTTGATATAGAATTTTATATGAAGGAATTAAACGATACTCTGCCGGAGGGGATAAAGATAAATAAAATGGCAATAATACCGATGAACGAGCCGTCGTTGAACAGTTTTATAAAGAGATATGAATATATAATTACGCAGAAGGCAGAAGACAGAACACAGAAGACAGATAATGACGGTCTCTGCTTCAGGCTCGGTGCTCCGGGGTCTGAAATCATTGTCAAAAGGGACGGCAGAGATGTTGATATATCGCCGTGCATTGAATCAATAGATGTTCAGGAATCTACCCATGCCCACAGGATCAGGTTGACACTCAAGGACAATGAGCACCTGAAGGTCAGGATCAGAGAGGCTGTAGAGGCTATAACAGGGGTAGATTCAACAAAGCTAAATATTATCAGAACAGGCCTTTTCGGCCAGAGAGATAAAACCAATGACTGGATGGAGCCGCTATGACAACAGAGATCGTAGTTAATGCCGCAAAGGATGAAAGCAGGGTTGCCCTTCTTGAAGGCGGACAGGTTGTTGAACTCTATATCGAAAGGAAAAAAGACGCAAGCCTTGTCGGCAATATCTATAAGGGTAAGATAATAAAGATTCTTCCAGGTATGCAGTCCGCATTTGTGGATACAGGTCTTGAAAAAGCCGCCTTTCTATATGTTGCTGACATAATGACAGAGATAGAGGAATATTATGCTGCTTTCTTAGAGAATGAATCGGAAACACTCGAATTGTATGCCAAAACAAACGAAGGGAGAATGTCAATTGAAGAACTCATACAGGAAGGGCAGGAACTCCTCGTTCAGGTATCAAAAGATCCTATTGGCACAAAGGGTGCGAGGGTTACCTCATATATAACATTGCCTGGAATGTATGTTGTCCTTATGCCTAATGTTGAACATATTGGCATTTCACGCAGAATTGAAAATGAAGAAAGTCGGGAAAGACTAAAAGCCATTGCCTCTGAAATAAAGCCAAAGGGTTTTGGGCTTATCATGAGGACAGCAAGTGAAGACGCCACACAGGACGAAATGAGACGCGATATGGAATTCCTTCTTCTGCTATGGGAAAACCTTCAGAAGAAGAAAGAAAAGATGTCTGCTCCAGCGCTCCTTTACAGCGATTTTGATTTAATCTTCCGGAGCGTGAGGGATTTTATGAGCCATGATGTGGAAAGGCTGGTTATAGATTCTTTTGAAGAGGCTGAAAGAGTAAGAGAATTTGCAAGGACATATTTTCCGAGGCTTATTGACAAGATTGAATTGTATGAAGGCAGAGAGCCAATATTTGATGCGTTCGGCATAGAACTCGATATATCGAGGGCTTTGGGCAGGCGTGTATGGCTTAAATCAGGAGGATATATAGTCATTGATCAAACAGAGGCTATGACTGTTATAGATGTAAATACAGGCAAGTTTGTGGGTAAAGAGAGCCTCGAGGATACCATATTAAAAACGAATCTTGAAGCTGTTAAGGAAATAGCTTACCAAATAAGGCTCAGAAACCTTGGGGGAATTATAATAATAGATTTTATAGATATGGAGAAGCTGGAAAATAGAGAAAAGGTCTTTACTGCCTTTGTCGAAGCAATGAAAAAAGACAGGGCAAAAAATACCATTTATAATCTCTCTGAGCTCGGCATAATACAGATGACGAGAAAGCGGATCAGGGAAAGTCTGGGACGCGTGTTGTGTGAACAATGTCCATATTGCGAAGGCAAGGGATTTGTTAAGTCAGCGAGGACAGTGGCTTATGAGATATTCAGGAAGGTTAAAAAGATGAACCTGTCCCGTAATGCAACCGCCATAATAAAGGCCAGCCCGTCAGTGGCGGATCTCTTATCAGATGAGGAAAGACAAGGCATGGAAGAGATTGAAAATACCTTTGGCATTAAAGTCATTGTCAAAGAAGACAGCAATATACATCAGGAAAATTATGAGATTACGGTATTGTGAGAGCAATAGCTCAGCAATAATTTATTAGTTCTGCTCTTCTGCTCTGATTATGACTGAAAAGTTCCAAAAACTCTTATCCATTCTTAAAGACATGCAATCTGTTGTGCTTGCCTTTTCAGGCGGTGTGGACAGCACTTTTCTTTTAAAGGCTGTAAAAGAATCAGGGATACATTGCCTTGCTGTCACTGCTTGTTCAGAAACTATGCCAGCTAATGAACTGCATTTTGCCACGGATATGGCAAGACTTATTGGTATAAAGCATCGGGTAATTACAACCTGTGAATTGGATAATCCGGATTTTGTCAAAAATACTATGAACAGGTGCTTTTATTGCAAGGATGAGCTTTTCTCAAAACTTTGTGGCATAGCTGATACAGAAGGCTATAGTTTCGTAATTGACGGAAGCAATGCTGATGACCTTGCAGACTGGAGACCGGGAAGACAGGCGGCGGAGAAGTATGGTGTAAGGAGTCCTCTTGTAGAAGCAGGGCTTTCGAAGATCGAAATAAGGGAGTTATCAAAAGACAGGGATTTGCCGACATGGTCAAAGCCAGCGTCCCCGTGTCTTTCTTCAAGATTTCCTTATGGCGAGAAGATTACAAAGGAGGCGCTTAAGAGGGTTGAACTATCAGAGGAGTTTTTGAAAAGCCTTGGTTTCAGTGAATTAAGAGTAAGAAGCCATAATGATACAGCGAGGATAGAGGTGAAGACTGACGAGATTGACAGGTTGTTTAATAAAGAATTGAGAGACGCTGTGAAGGATAAGCTTAAAAAATTTGGATTTAAATATATCATTCTTGATCTGGAAGGATTCAGAAGTGGTAGCCTCAATGAATAGGGAACAGAAGTCAGAAATTAAAATCCAGGATAATAAAAAGGATAGTCTGTCCTCTGTTCCCCGTTCTCTATCTTCTGAAGCTTGCGTAAGGTGCGGCAGTTGTAAGGCGCTGTGTCCCACATATATGCATGATGTAACAGAGGGAATGAGCGCTCGAGGCAGAGTTGTTCTTTTAAATAAGTTTAACGACGGAGATATTGAACCATCTGAAGCGCTGGATAAAAGGTTATATAGCTGCATATTATGCGGTGCGTGCAACAGTTTGTGTCCACTCGGGATTAATATAACAGATGCAATCTATGGATGCAGAAAAAAAATCGCAAAATATAACAAAAAGAGAAGGCTTTTAACTTCATTGCTTGGCTTTGGATTGAAAAGGACGAATGCCGGATTTAGTCTTATAAAATTTTTGGAAGGCATAAACAACCTGTTGCCTGTCCAAAATATCCTGCCATTTAAGATATTCAAGGATCTCGATATTGTCCTGCCGGATTCCCCGCTGCGCGACTCAGTGTCAATATTCAGAGTGTCCAAACCAAGGGGAAGGATAGCTGTGTTTGCGGGGTGCTCCGTTAATTTTCTTTATCCTGAAGCCGGAAGATCATTGATAAAAAGTTTGACAGCCCTCAACTATGATGTCATTCTTCCGCAAGGCGAGGCATGCTGCGGCGCTCCATTACTGGGACTTGGCCTTGAAAGAGACGCAGCTCAACTGGCTGAAAAAAACCTAAAAATTTTTAAAGACCTCAATGTCGAGGCAGTAGTAGGTCTTTGTCCCACTTGTATTCACTTTATAAAAAATGAATACATAAGGCTTGTAGGCAGCGGTATAGACAATGCTATGGAAGTGCCACAATTCTTCATGGATAAGATTCAGCAGGCAGAACACAAAAGACAGAAGATAGATAATAAAAATCTGGCATCTGACATCTGTCATCTGGGCTCTGTTATTTACCACGACCCTTGTCATTCCATATACAATCTGAATGTAAGCTCAGAACCGAGGAATATATTAAAATCTTTAGGAACGAACATAATTGATTCTGACAAAGGATGCTGTGGATTTGGAGGCACATTCAGGTTATTATATAAAGAACTATCTGAGAGCATCCTCGATGATCGTATAAAGGCATATAAAAATGCAGACACAATCGTCACATCGTGTCCTAACTGCATTATCCAGTTAAGGAGCAGACTCAAAAATAAGCCTGTAAAACATATAATAGAGATAATAGAAAAAGCATTAAAGGAAGAAGAAAATGAAAAATAACGCTCAAAAGGGCAAACATGAAATCCTGACGCCGCAGGGCTATGAGAGCAATGACAGACCACAGAGGATGAGGCTTAAAAAAAGGATGGGGTGCATAAGATGTGGCAACTGCTGCACAGGCGGCAGTCCTGTATTATTAAAGGAGGATTTATCCCTGTTCAGATCCGACATGCTTTCCCATGAGAATACATATACCATAAGAGAAGGCGAGTTGCTTAGTTCCTCCGATAACAGCGAAGCATTTGAATCATTTATAGAACTTATAAAGGTCAGAGAGAAAAACGACAGAAGAGAATGTATCTTTTACAAAGGCGAGGGCGAGTGCATGATTTATGAAAACAGGCCTGTTCAATGCAGGGCTTATAAATGCTGGGAATCTGACACTGCCGGGCAGGATATTCTGACAGGACTTGAAAATGAGAGGTTAAGCAGAAAAGACCTGTTTGGTTCTATTGACGTGATGATGGATATAATAAACAGGCACGAGGAGAAGTGTTCATACAAAAGGCTTTCTGATGCCCTTGAAAGACTGTCACAGGGAGATGAAAATGCAGTTGAAGACATTATGGATATGCTTCAGTATGATACATATGCCAGACCATTTCTTAAGGAGAAGTTCAATATCTCTGAGAACGCAATGGATTTGATATTGGGAAGACCGATGGTGAATACTATAAATGCGTTTGGTTTCAAAGTTGAACAAGAAGGAGATGAATATATTTTGCTGCCAATAGAGTCAATAAAAGAAATGAAGGAGGGGCAATGAAATTTTTCATTGACACAGCAAATGTTGAAGAGATTAAAAAGGCATGGGAGCTTGGAGTGGTTGACGGTGTGACAACAAATCCGTCCCTTATTTCAAAAGAGAATAGAGAACCCGTCGGACTTCTGAAAGAAATTTGCAGCATTGTTGACGGACCCATCAGTGCAGAGGCTGTGAGCATGAAGGCTGACGAGATGGTTAAGGAAGCAGAGGAACTTGCAAAGATCCATAACAATATAGTCGTTAAAATACCAATGACAGAAGATGGTTTGAGGGCAGTAAAAAGGCTTTCATCAGCGGGCATCAAGACTAATGTTACCCTTATTTTTTCTCCCAGTCAGGCATTGCTTGCTGCAAAAGCAGGCGCAACATATGTGAGTCCTTTTGTGGGAAGGCTTGATGACATAAGCCATACCGGCATGGAGATTGTCAGGAATATACAGGACATTTATGAAAACTATCTGTTTGACACAGAGGTCATAGTTGCGAGCATCAGGAACCCACTTCATGTTGTTGAAGCAGCGAAGATGGGAGCTGATGTAGCCACAATCCCTTACAATGTGATCACACAACTTATCAAACATCCTTTAACAGATATTGGTATAGAGAAGTTTTTAAAGGATTGGGAAAAGGTGAGGGGTAAGTGAGCGAGGAGTGGGTTGAAATATATATCACCTATGACCAGCTTGAGGCAGAGATGATAAAAGACCTGCTTGAAAGCGGCGGAATTCCGGTTGTCTTAAGGTCTTCAAAGGTGAGCCCTTATCCTGTGAATATCGGCAAAATTGGAGAGGTAAAGATTTTAGTCAGAGATGAAGATAAGGAAACATCGGAAAAGGTAATAGAGGGACGAGTGGATTAGAAGCCTTTGTATGTTTATTAATTCACACCTGATATCAGCACACTGTCTTCGAGCATCTTTGTTTTAATATGTTTAAATCCTGTTCTGGAAAGCCACTGCTTTATTTCCTGAGTAGAGTAACATCTGCCTTCTGTATTCACGAGCATGTTTACAGAAAATAGGGCACTTTGAGGCGGCATAGTCCTGCTTTTGTCAATATAAAATTCTTGAATTACAATCCTGCCATCTGGATTGAGGGCTTGCTTTGATTTTTTGATGAGATTAAAGCAATCACCTTCTGAATATGCATGTAGAACCTGACTGATGAATATGAGGTCATATCCTTTCCCTATATCATCTGTTACGAAATCGCCTTCCATGAAATTTATGCCTTTGCACTTTGTCTTGTTTATTATATCTTTTGCGATCTTTATGGTCTGTGGCAGATCAAAAAGCGTCACGGCGATGCCTTTTTTAGCCATTTCCATTGCGTATGTGCCGGGTCCACCGCCGAGATCAAGAGCCCTTTTCACGCCTTTTAAATTTATAGCCTTTATTATTGCATTTGCTTTTAGAGAGGCGATGTTGTGCATGCCTTTGATGAAGGCTTCATGATTATGAGCTTGTCTGTTGGGTTTGCCTGTTTTTATTACATCGTCAAGGCCTGACCAGTTCTTCCACAGGGTATCTGCATGGCTTATAATGTCACCCTGATAATAAGGGCTGTCTTTTGTCAGGAATTTATTTGATATAGCAGTATTTTTATATTTATCACCTGATTTTTTCAGAAGGCCGAGCCCTGTGAGCGCATCGAAGAGTATCTCTGTTGCCCTTCTGTTTGCTTTCAGGGCCTTTGAAATTTCCTCTGCTGTTTTTTGAGATTTCAGTTGATCAAACACCCTGAAGTTATTGGCAGTCAGTAATACCCTCGATGACCAAAAGCCGCCCCACAATTTTCTAAGCCCTTTTAATTCGTCTTGTTGTTTCATTTTTCCACTATTCTGATTTTCATCTCGATTCTTTCAATGGGATTGTCCATCTTGTCTCTCTGCTGGCTGACTATTTTGTCAGCTACATCCATGCCTGAAATCACCTCGCCGAATACACTATATTGCCTGTCAAGGAAAGAGGAATCTGCCACGCATATGAAAAACTGAGAGCCTGCGCTGTCTGGATGTGCAGCCCTCGCCATGGAGAGGGTTCCTCTTTTGTGGGGCTTGTCATTGAATTCTGCCTTTACAGTGTATCCCGGCCCTCCAGTTCCATGCCTTGACTTGTCAATGTCCTTTGAATTGGGATCCCCGCCTTGTATCATGAAACCGGGAATTATGCGGTGGAATGTCGTGCCATCATAAAATCCTTTCTTTGATAGTTCAATGAAATTGTTCACATGATTCGGCGCAACTTCAGGGAAAAATTTAAGTTCAATATTTCCAAACTTTGTCTCAATAACAGCCTTTGTCTCTGTCATCTTCTTAATCTCCTCTTTTGTGAATTTTTTGTGTCTCATCTCTGCATAGGCGGATAAACTGAATAAAACGGTTAAGACAATTACAATGCCTGCTTTAAGAAATCTCATATAACCTCCTGTAAATTATTTTTTAAAGTATACCGGTTTAGCCAATTTTATTCATAGATTTGTTGCACTAAACACTTCTTTCAATTCTAACTCCAAGTTCTATCTCCTCAAGGATGGATGCCACAAGCTCACATCGCTCCTTTGGGCCTGTATAACAAACTGCCTCGCCCTTTGTATGCACTTCCCATGCGATCTCTGATGCCTTCTGCATCGTGCATTTTATAGCCTTTATAAGCTGTGCAATAACCTCCTCAAAGGTATGCCAGTCATCATTTAATAATATGACATTCCATGGTTCTATAACGAATGCGGATGAATATGTCAGCGTTGATGTTTTCTCAGCCATGACCTCTGCTCTCACAGTCTGCTACATTCCTCCATGAGCGGATAGCACGCCGACAAATATGGCTATAAGGCTTAAGCCCAAAACCACCCAATGGAATGCTGTAAGCCGGATAAATATTTTAGCTGTATCCTGCTGAGCGTCTCCGCGGAATATCATCTTAAACAACCTGCCTTCAAATAGCAATACGAGAACATAAAATACCCATACGACAAGCATAACAGAGGGACCGACGCCGGCGCGTTCAAACAATATGCTCCATCTGTCTGTAATGGAAAGCAGCCATGCACCAGTGAGTCCCGCGATGAGCACACATAGCTTTGCTATCTTTGCAAACCTGTGCTCAACGCCCTGAAAGAATAGGACCTTTTCCATAGAGCTTTCCATCCTTATTATCATCGGGAATACTGTCATGGTAACAAAGGCAACACCTCCAATCCATATGACTACGCCGATGACATGGATAGCGATTAATAAAGGCACGAGCATAATGACCTCCTCCTTAAAGTTAATTGCTTACTATAGAACATTATATTTGATTTTAAATTTCTTAACAATGATAAAAAAATAGTATGATACAAATCAGAGCAGTTTATTGACAATCTGTTATACTAATAACAATAGATTTTGAACTTAAGGAGGATGAAAATGGTTGATAGGATAAAGGTTGAGGAAGTGATAAACAGGATAAGGCCAATGCTTCAGAGGGACGGCGGAAATGTTGAGCTTATAGAGATAACGGATAATGATGTTGTAAAGGTCAAACTCCTCGGCGCCTGCGGTTCATGCCCTATGTCTATAATGACCTTAAAAGGCGGAATAGAGGCTGAGATGAAAAGGGCTATCCCTGAGGTTAAGGCTGTAGAAGCAGTATAGGGATATTCAAATAATGAACAGATAATGGGCAGAACATGCCGGAATGATTTTTACTCGCAGGCGGGCAGATATATATGGAATGTTGCGCCTGCGTTGTTTTTAGATTCCGCAGTAATTAGTCCATTATGATTCTTTATTATAGAATGACATATTGAAAGACCAAAACCCGTTCCTTTTCTGCTGCCGAGTTCCTTTGTTGTAAAATAAGGGTCAAATATCCTGTCGAGAAACTCCTCCGGGATTCCTGGACCATGGTCTTTTACAGATACCTTTATATATCTGCCTTTTGTAAGCGGGCATGCTGCTGACAGCAGCATGCCCGCTGTCAATAACAACATTTTCAGCAATTATTTCGATTGTCCCGCCATCTGACATAACATCCGTAGCATTGGTTATCAGATTATGAAGCACATGGCTTATCTGTTTCTCGTCTGCCTTTATCATCCAGATGCCGGCTGGAATTAAAAGATTGCATTTAATGTTGGAGCTGCTTGCAGCGGCAAAGTGATTGATGATACTTGAGATTGAGAGTTTTTTCTTAGCGGTCTTCATTCCCATGGCAAATGCAGTAAATTGGTTTATCAGGTCACTGGCGCGTAAAGATGACCTTTCTGCGCTGTTAAGCAGATGAAAGTTAGCGTCATCCGGACTGAGTTTTGATTTTGCAAAGGAGATATTTCCCATTATGCTGGTCAGCAAATTATTAAAATCATGGGCTATACCCATAGCGAGAATTTTTACAGCTTCAAGCTTCTTTGCATTTAGGAGTTCTTCTTCCATCCTCTTGTGCTCTGTAATATCTCGTGATGTTTCTATGATGCCAATAAAGTTGCCATTTTCAAAAAGGGGTGAGGCGATTATTTCGATAATGCGCTTCTCTCCATCATCATGGTAGTGTTCGTGTATGACTGCTACCGGCTTCATGGATTGGGACACCTCTTTTAAGGGACACGGATGCGCAGTTCCTTCGCATGGGGTATCGCTGTGGTGCAAAATCTTATGACATTTTAATGCCTCTGACAGGTCATGATGTTTAATATAATTTTCCCTGACAAAGCGGTTCATGAATTTTATCTCATGATCAAGCCCGATGACTATAATTGGATCAGTAACGCTGTCAATTGTCTTTTGTAGCAGCGCCTGTGCTGTTTCCTTTCGTTTGTTTTCTGTAATGTCTTCAACTATTTCAAGGAAACGATAGATATTTCCGTCTGCATCCATTTCCGGGACAACTGTTACCTTTATAAACTTGTCCATGAAAGGTCTTTCCATAACTATGGGCATTCTGGTTTTTAAACATTCCTCTATTTTGCAGAAACTGCATATCTTTTCTCTCCCCGTTTTTGAAGGGTCATTAGCATATTCGCCAAATGTGGCATAACATGTTTTTCCTACAATATCTTTTTCGGTAAGCCCTGAAAGGGCACATGCGTAATTATTTACTTTAAGAAGATTGAAGTTGATGTCAAGATATGCAATGGCAACAGGTATATTGGCAAGGATCCTCTCCATATTGTCGAGGAGTTCGTTCCTCTCATTTTCGGCTTTCTTTTGCGTTGTTATATTGCGGATTACAGATATCAGTCCGGTTATATTGCCGCTTTTATCAACTATTCTTTGTTTAATAGTGTGGAAATATTCTCCGCCTATAAGCTGGTAGACCTCAACAGGCTCTGAAGATTTAAGGGCTTTTTCATCGCTATCCCGGCACATATCTGCTGTCTCTGTTGGAAACAGGTCAAAGTCTGTTTTGCCTATGATATTTTCTAATGCAGTTTTAAAATATCTTTCAAATGCCTTATTAACAAATATATATTTGAAACCAGTGTCTTTGATAAAAATAAAATCCCTGGAATAATTAATGATTGATTCGAGCGTTTCTCTGATATTTTCAAGCTCTTTCATAATGAATACCGCTCTCCTATAAAGATACTATCACTAAAATTTCGGGTATGCAATATGAATTTCAAACTTTAGAGGATCTGATGAGATGATTTAAATGCCCCCTGCAGGAGTCGAACCTGCGGCACCAGGTTTAGGAAACCTGTGCTCTATCCTACTGAGCTAAGGGGGCTTGTAAAAAAACAAAAATCGAAAATAGAAAGTTGATTATGATAACATTCCCTTGCTTTCCAAATCCAGCAACAAGAAGAATATCATGGTCGGGGCGAGAGGATTTGAACCTCCGACCTTTCGGTCCCGAACCGAACGCTCTACCAAGCTGAGCCACGCCCCGAGAACAAAATAAAAGAGGCTTTTAATTTGCCGGAGACCCTGCGCCGTTATCTGTTACTACATTTCCTGATTCATCTACCCGCATGGTGCCGGTAATATTTTTTCGTGCCATGTTATTAATTATCAATGTGACAGCGCCTGCGATTACATCCCTCGTTGCCTCTTCCAGAGGAGTGTTCTTGAAAGAGCCAAACCATCCTCCGACTCCGCCGCCGCCAAACCAGCCAAATCCACCTACACCAAAATTCCAACGTCCTGATTTTCCTTCAACTGCTTTGCTCAATAATATTTTGGCGTCATTCACCCTTATAATCCTGAGGTCAAGCCCAATATGCGCCTCGCTTTTGCCTCCTTTAATTCCTATCCCGCCTATAAAAGGCAAGGGTATAGCGAATCCACCAGCTCCCCCTCCCTGTCCTGACGCATTCATTTCAAGGGCTGTTATAGAACCTGTGAGAAGAAAATCAGCGCCTTTTAATGTATTCTGCGCTGTTTTTCCAAGCATTCTTAATTCTTCCTCAATCTCTTTTAATGCCTCTCTTTCATAAACCTCAAAACATCCTGTTTCAGATAGAGCGGTTAGCAGCATGTCTGACATGCCATCTCCAAGCGCCTGTGGTGAAAGCTGTATGGTATTATCTCCGGAGAAGACCAGTCTGCTGCCAGAGCAGGCTGCTGCCTTACATTTAAACCCTTTTGCGACGACTTTGCCGATGGGCGCATCGCATTTAGGAAGGCTCATTTTTCTTTCTTTAACATCTTTGCCATAGGTTTCATCCTCTGGTTGAGCAAAGGCTAAACCTCCCATAAATAACATGCAAATTACAATAAAAACTAACCTTTTTATAATCCATACCTCCTAATAAACAGTTTATTATAAACCGAACGACATAAGCAACGAATATAGAATAAAATAAGAATTTCAGTTGAAGGTGTTATATATTCTCCACCATCTCCCATACGCCGCAGGGGCAGATGCCAGCGCAGAATCCGCAGCCGATGCACAGATTATCATCCACGACATATTCATAAGAGCCGTCTTCATGCTCGACTCTGCTTATAGCTCCCCAGTAACAGGTCGCCTCACACATGTGGCAGTCCCGGCATGTGGCGCATGACATGCACCTCTCTGCCTCATTCTCGGGCGTAAAATCTCCCTTGCATATATCATAGTATTCGGTCTTTATCCTTTCGTAAGGGATGACCTGCTTGATCTCAGGAAATCTCGGGGCATGGCTTACGAGATAATGTATGTTTTCTGCAACAACCCTTCCGTGGCCGATTGCGTGGGTTACGAGACCGAGAGCAGTTACATCTCCAATGGCAAATACCTTTACATCCGATGTCTGGAAGTTTTCATTTGTCTTGATCCAGCCTCTTTCCGTATGGATACTTTGCGGCAGGAAGCCGATCTCAGGCACATCTCCGATTGATATGATAACCACATCTGCATCCATAGATGAGCCGTCTTTGAAATAGAGCTTCTTGTTTTTTGTGTCGTAACGCTCTGTGAGCTTAGGCCATACTATCTGCGTGCCTTTGGACTTTGCGATCTCCATCTCTACCCCGAATGCAGCAGGCTTTTGTATGTCTATCGCAGTTACGGATTCGGCCCCGTAGTTGAATGCCTCCGAGCATACATCCATTCCGACATTTCCAGCGCCGATAACGACAACCTTTTTGTCTTTCAGATTGGGATGCTTTCCTTCGTTTATGTCTCTGAGGAAATCATATGCGGATATTATTTCCTCAGAGCCGGGGAATGCTATCTTTCTCGGCTGATGTGCTCCGCAGGCTACTATTACGACTTCATTGTTTTTGTATATCTCGTTAAATTTTTCCTTATCAACCTTTACATTGAGATGGATATTCACTCCGAGTTCTTTAAATCTCGAAACCTCTTTTTCTAATATCTGATGAGGCAGGCGCTCTCTTGGTATGCAGAGCTCGACTTTTCCGCCAAGATTTCCTGATGCCTCATAAATTTCTACTGTATGGCCTTTTAACGCAAGCTGCCATGCTGCGGACATCCCAGCGGGTCCGCCTCCGATAACGGCTAGCTTATGTCCTGTAGGCGCGGCTTTTTTGGGCGCAGGCAATTCAAGAGCAAGGCTTCCGAACTCGTCTATCTTTAATGGCTTGTCGAGATGTCCGCGAGTGCAGCTCTGCATGCAGAGGTTAGGGCATATCTCTCCGCAGACCGTTGCCGGGAGTGGGCTGTACTGTAATACAAGCTCCAGAGCCTCCTGCAATCTTCCCTGTCTTATGAGCGTTGCCCTTTTGTGAGACGGTATGTAGGTAGGGCATGCGTATGCGCATGGAGGCGCGTATTTCTCGTTTGCCCATACAGGCATGTTTCTTCTATCATTGCCCGTGGTGATATAAGGCAATAGGGTCAGCTCATGGTCAAGATATTCCGCAAATATTCCGCCCTGTCCGACCGATGCCTCCCATTGATTTTTTCTAAATTCGGAAGTGGACATCTTGAACCACTTCCTTGCTCTCTTTTCCTGGGGCGTATACGCCATAAGCTTTTTCCAGTCATCAGCCGAGCGGGTAAGCTCTTTGTAATGCTCCATCTTGTCAATGGCTTCGAGATATGGCTTCATGTTTGTCTTGAGCCACTGCCAGTCCTGCTCTGTGAGGTCGAGGAGTTTTACATCCTTTTCGCTGTATCCCTGAATAGGTCCTCTGAAATATATTGTTCCGCCCACCATGCCTACGCATGGACGGTAGCCTAAAATGTTATTAGGATTTCTCGGATTCACTCCGCAGACTACTGCGATGCCTCCGGCCTTGAACTCGGCAAATGAATCTCCGACATTTCTGAAATACCATGATTGCGGAGGCTCAAAACGCGGGTTATGCTTTGTCATCGTATCGCACCGTGCTCCGCCGCTTCCCTGCACATACAGTATTCCCTGTGCAGCAGCATTCCATGCGCCGTTTGTTACATCGCCGAGCACTGTTATCTTTGCGCCGCAGTTTATCCAGCCTATGTCGTCTGAAGAGCTGTTTTTGACAACTATCTCAGTCCCCTCCATGCCCATGCTTCCGCATCTCTGACCAAGAGGTCCTTCAATGGTTATCTTTACATTCTCTCCTCTCGGCCAAATTCTTCCGCCGATTCCGTGCTGTCCGTCAGCAATTATATGAAGCTCGCGCGCCCCATCATTAACAGCCTGTTGTATGTACTCTTCAAGGATTCTGGAAGGAACCCTGCTGCCATTCACATTGCCTTTAATGATGGCAGTCTTTCCATGTATGGCAAGTATCTGTTCTGCAGTTTTCTTTATCTTTTTTTCTGTTTTCTGCTCTTCTGCTCTTCTGCTCTTCTGTCTTTTAGCACGCATAACTTATCCCCAATCTCTCTGCCATTGCCGGATCATCAATGCTCAATCCGTCGGACATTCCTATAGGCAGTTCTGTGCTTCTTCCCATAGGAGCGAATATTTTTCTCAATTCAACATCCGCTGCCTTGAATACCTCGACAACCCTTTCTGCAACCTTATCAGAATCGAGCCTTCTGTAAAGCTTTGGATCCTGGGTTGTTATTCCCCTCGGACACTTGCCTGTATTGCAGAGATTGCAGCGGTTGTATTCATCTCCGAAGCAGTCTGCTGCTGCCTGCATGATGTATTTGCCGATTGCTACGCCTGATGCTCCAAGCATTATCAAGGCTGCTGCGTTTGCAGCAAGATTGCCTTTTTTGCCTATACCTCCTGCTGCTATCAGAGGAAGCTCGTTCTGTTTGCCCTGTTTTACGAGGTCTAAATAGCATTCCCTTAAATTAGACGCGATAGGATGTCCCATCTTATCCATAGAGACATTGTATGCCGCGCCTGTTCCTCCGTCCTCTCCGTCTATGCATAATGCCGCTGCATAAGGATTTCTTGCGAGGTTGTTCAAGACCGCCCTTGCTGTTTTTGTTCCGGAAATTTTCGGATAAACAGGAACCCTGAAACCCCATGCCATAGACATGGACTGTATCATCTTCGCGACAGCCTCTTCGATAGAGTACTTTGTCTGGTGAGTCGGAGGAGATGCCAAATCAACAAATTGAGGCACTCCGCGAATCTTTGCAATTAGTTTTAATACCTTCTGGGCCATGAGGAGGCCACCGTCTCCAGGCTTTGCCCCTTGACCGTATTTGATCTCTATCGCAGCAGGGTCTTCGACCATGTGCGGAATCGCGCGCACTATCTCGTCCCAGCCAAAATATCCTGATGCTATCTGTATTATGAAATATTTCAGATACCGCGACCTCAGTAGCCTCGGAGACATTCCTCCTTCGCCTGAGCACATCACTACCGGAAGCCCCTCTACCTCATTGAGATATGCGACTCCCATTGCGAGGCCTTCCCACATCGGAGGCGAAAGCGCGCCTATTGACATGCTTCCTATCATTATCGGGAATATCTCTCTGACAGGAGGGATGAATGCGTTGCGGGTTTTGTCTATTTCAAGGATACTACCGTTTGTTTTTAAAGGCAGGTCTTCTGGATTCATTATTCTTCCTAAAAGTGTTCTTACCCTGAACTCATGCCTTCCTGCATCGAGCGCCGGGTCTGTGAGCATTGATATTCTCGTGAATTTAAGTCTGTCGAGAGTTGATAATGAAGGGTCGTTTCTCCTTCCGCCTCTTTTGTATCCGTCTCCGCCTTTGTTTTTATAATGAAGGAATTTATTCTGTGGATTGAATTCTGGCTCTATCGCCTCATTAGGACATACGAGCGTGCATGTGCCGCAGCCTGTGCAGTAGCGCTCCATGTCGGTAACCTGCTCAACAACATGAGTGATATTTCTAACCGCTGAAGGTGTTGGAACAGGCCCTTCGGACTTAACGAACCTCTGAACTTTTACTGTAGCCTCTATGGCTTTGACAGGGCATACTGCTGTACATTTCCCGCACCTCTTGCACCTGTCGTCCCTCCACCTGATTATATAAGGGAACTCTTTTAAAGAGAGCTTATGGTTGTGGTCTAATCTTAACCCTGAAGCTGGTTCCATACCTTAACCTCTTGAGCGTCCGGCGAGATGATCACCATGTCGTATTTCATGGGGAATATGTCCTTTGACCTGTCCCTTTTCGGTATCGCGCTGTCAACGCCGCACTCCTCAGACATCAATGCGTATTTGCCTTTTACTCCGCCAACGACTCCCGGCCTTAATTTCTTTGAATCATGCACCATAAAACATGTGCCGTCCGGCATAAATCCTATAACCATGTTAGGGCCGTCTATGCAGAGCGGCCTTAATGACTGTTTTATAAGCCTCAATGCATCTTTGTCTGGCCTCTGCTCTATCTCTGTTGCCTTGAGAGGCGTGATTACATCTTTATAGTAAGTTATTGGGAATTTTAGCTGCCTTGCAGTGTAGTGAAGGATATGCGTGAATACCTCGCTGTCGCTGTTATAGCCAATATAACCGGGGAACCCTCTGCCCATCAGAAATTCCCTGATAGGCACGAATGCCGTGTTTTCTCCGTTCGTCATGGAGCAGTAACCCTGAATGAAAAAAGGATGGCAAGCGTAAAGATAAATAGCGTAATTAGTATTCTGCCTGCCCTGTGCAAGGACTATCTTTGCCTTTAGGCCGTCTTTATCGAGGCCGAAGAAATTAGCGACTTCAAGCGGATCCCCGACTTCCTTAATGGTAATTACATCAGGATAGAATGAAAACGCGAATATTGACTCGTTGGGTTCGCCTATTTTCCTGATGGCAAGACGGGTATTCATGAGGAGTTCTTCTTTTTCCTGCATCGTCTTGTTCTTATATTCAGCGGGATATTCATAAGCCCTCGCAAAATAGAAGTCGCGCGCCTGGATGTTTTTCATAGGTTTTGTTTTGGGAGCCCATTCATGTTTCAGTTTGAAGCCCTGCTTTTTCATGAAGTCATCGAGGATCTTTTTGCCTTCTTTTGAGCATATGCCTGAAAGGACAGGATATTTTTTGAGCTTTTCAAACTCTCCGCCTAAATTCTTGAGAGTAAGCCCAAGCCCCGAGCCGTCATGACCTTCTTTCATTGTCTCAAGAGCAAGTATCGGCTCCATCGGCGAGATATAGTCTTTTGAAGTAACCGCAGCCAGTCTGCACATAGCCTTATCCTCTTTATCTTAAAGAAATTTATTTAAATTCAACACTTCTGTTCATTTTAAAATTTTGGTCGGCTGGATGTCAAACTACGTATGACTTTGTCGGTATGACTTTATGATGGGGAATGCCTTGATATTCAAATCTATTTTTTAATAGTCTTTCTTGCCTTTTCCCTTACTTTTCTCTTTTTCTTGTTTTTCATGTCTTTTTATCTTTTCTTGTTTCTCGATCTTTTCGTGTTTTTCTTTCTTTTTCTTTCTTATTTCGTCATTAATTTCTACGAAGTTTTTGCCTTTTCCCCTCATCTTTATAACTTCATCAGGAGAATAGCCATAGTGTTCTGATACAAACTTTAAATTTACCATGTTGACAATGTCATCGTCTGCAAGCACTATCTTTTTCCATTCATGTTTTGGCCATTTTTTATAGTAACCGTATGCCTTTCCGTACGGCGGGCCAGGTATAACTCTAACCGGGACATAAAATATTTCCGGGCTAAGTCCAAAGTGCAGGACGATATCCATCCATGTCCTGCCACGCAACCGCATATCTATTATAAGTGAAGGAGCAACACGCACTCTCCCTGCAATAGAGAGGACGACGGGTATTTCTTCATGGGGGATGCCCCTTTCTTTGATTACTATAACTTCACGGTAAGGAACTCTGTAATAGTCTTCGAGCGCAAAATAGAAGCCCTTTAGGCTTTCGTCTCCTATGGATACCCCAATGTTCACGTTTGTAGCATCTGCCTGTGGGATAATGGCGCCAATAAATATAGCAACCAATGTGAAGAGAATCAAAGTTAGACGCATGGTATTTCCTCCCTTCCGATCTTTAAGTCGATCAGTCTGCCTTATTTTATTATTACTCTATCATGAAATTTGTTTCATAAACGGGATTCTCATAATTTACCTCCTTTGGTAATTCTTTTATTTTATCTGGATTCGTCAGCCTTTTCAATGACAAGTTTTACATCCCGATATTTGTTTATCAGATATTGGTTCCGGGATATGTCTTTCACAAATATATTGGCGACTTTGTCTGCATAGATGAGCTTCCAGTCCCTCCTTTCCATCAGGAACAAGGAAAGAGGAGAATTTGCATTATAAATTATCCAGTTTATATCATATTTTTTTATTACATCTTCCCAGCCCGGCTCAAGCCTTGCAATCTTGAAATATTCCTTCATTATCTTTGCCCCATACATGTCTGAACGTCCATCAAAGAATACCCTGTATTCAGGCCATGCAGCATAAATGATGTAGTCTCCAAACTCGTCATTGTTGAACATATTCCCCTGTATTTTTTCTCTTTTCAAAAACTCTACGGCAGCTACAGGCTTTATCTTTTTATCAAATTTGTAATCGATCTTGCCGTTTGTCGTATATGCCGCAACTAATAAAATAGATAAAACAGGCCATAAATAGCCTCTTGCCCGCATATCCATCGAAGCTATTCTCTCTGCCCGCTTTTTAAGGAAAGCTGTAAGCCTGCCTCCTTTGTCAGCTAAAATTGTTTCTATCTGATTCAGGAGTATTGGAGCAACTATTATGGCAAAGAGAGGTATATACCGTGCCGAGTAAAGCGCCATATATGTAAACAAGATGGTCAGAAGTGTTTCTATGATATTTAATGACTTCATTGAAATGGCCAGAATTGCAATCATTAAAAAAAACAGATATTTAAAGGGCATATCCTGATGAAAATTGGGCGGGAGGAACTCATTAATATTGTCCATTATGAATTTGTTTGAAGTCAGCTTAAAGGGGAACACTAAAATGTGATACCCATATGGGTTTATCAGTGATACAATGACACATAGAAACATTATTAAGGCAATGGTTTTTATTTTTTTCTTCCAGATGTCTCTGTCAGTTCCTCTGGGGAATATGAACCTGAACACATTACCTGTCAAATATATCCCGAGGAGAATGAGTCCACCCATAAAACCGCCATGGAGATTAACTCACAGCAGCATAATTACTGGCAGGAGATACAGATAATTACGGTCTTTGTATTGATATAGATCGAGCAAGTAATACCATATGACCATGAATAAAAGGGAAAATATATGTGGTCTTGCAAGCCAGTGTATTTGCGATGACCCTATAACGAGAGCCATTACAAATGCTGATATCAGGATGTTGTTGCTGGATGATTTAAGGATCTTGAAAAAAAAGTAATATGTGATGGATATAACGAATGAGAAGAAAATGACTATTCCTGTAAGTCCGAACGATTTGTGGATCAACGCTATGATAACCTCTGACCCCCACTCATGGGCGGTCCACGGAAGGGAAGGGGTTATAAAAGAGAACATGTCATGTCTGGGAATGGAAAGGTTGTCTATTATCCATTCTCCTGCACGTATGTGATAGCCTGTGTCGCAATCTGACAGGAGCCCCTGACCAGCAGAGAATGACAGATAAAGGAAAATGCTGATAAAGAATATATCCGAGATAGAAGGAATAAAGAGCGAGCCTTTTGTTTTTGTTTGTTCCATTTTACTTAGGTCTTAATGTATCTGAAAGCAGATGGTTTTTTCAAACTTTAATCTGTAAACAGCAGTCTGCAGATTAATAAGGCATGGCAAAATGATATAATTTACATGTCTCAATTCTTCATGTTACGATAAACCAAAAACAGAAGGGCTTTTAAAGAGATGAAGGCTATTATATTGGCTGGCGGAAGCGGCACCCGTCTTTATCCGGTAACTATGGCTGTCTGTAAACAGCTTTTGCCGGTCTACGACAAACCCATGATTTATTATCCCTTATCAGTTGTTATGTTTGCAGGTATAAGGGATATTCTTATAATTTCCACACCTCAAGATCTTCCAAGGTTTAAAGACATATTGGGAGACGGAGCCGCTCTTGGACTCAGAATTGCCTATAAAGAGCAGCCTGCTCCAAATGGTATAGCAGAGGCGTTTATAATCGGCAGGGAATTTATAGGCGATGATAATGTCTGTCTTATCCGCGGTGATAATATCTTCTTTGGGCATAACCTCACAGATATGCTTAAGAAGGCAGTTCATGATGTAGAGGAAACTGGAGGCGCCACTGTATTAGGTTATTATGTGAATGACCCTGAAAGGTATGGAGTTGTTGAATTTGACAGTAAAGGCAATGTCTTATCCATAGAGGAGAAACCAAAAGCGCCAAAATCAAAGTATGCTGTAACCGGACTTTATTTTTATGATAACAATGTTGTGGAGATTGTCCGAAATATCAGGCCGTCAGCGAGGGGCGAACTTGAGATAACAGATGTGAACAATGAATATCTTAAGAAAGCTAAACTCAGGGTCGAACTTCTGGGAAGGGGTTATGCATGGCTTGATACAGGGACCCATGAAAGCCTCCTTGATGCAGCGGAATTTATAGCCACAATAGAGAAGAGACAGGGCTTGAAAATAGCATGTGTAGAGGAGATTGCCTATAAGCTTGGATACATAGATAGAGAACAGCTTCAAAGGCTTGCCGAGCCGTTAAGGAAAAATAGCTATGGACAATATCTTTTAAAGGTTTTGAGGTCAGAGTGCCTTTTGAATTCACAAGATTAGAAATACCCGATGTCATACTTATAAAGCCAAAGGTCTTTAAAGACGAAAGGGGTTTCTTTGTTGAAACTTACAAGCGCTCTGATTTCAGGTCATTTGGAATAAATGAGCATTTTATACAGGATAACCACTCAATGTCTGTGAAAAATGTCCTGAGGGGACTCCACTATCAGAAAAACCCGCAGGCGCAAGGCAAATTGGTGAGATGCATTCACGGGAGGATATTTGATGTTGCAGTGGATATACGGAAGGACTCACCTGCTTACGGCAGATGGGTAGGGGTTGAACTGTCAGAAGAGAATAAGCTCATGCTTTATATTCCTGTTGGGTTTGCACATGGATTTCTGGCCTTAAGCGGCACTGCAGAGATTGTCTATAAATGTACAGAAGAATACTCTCCTGAAAACGACAGCGGAATAATATGGAACGATCCTGAAATAAACATTGGCTGGCCTGTCAATGAACCTGTTATTTCAGAAAAGGACAGGGGTCTTCCTTTATTAAAGGATGCAGATAACAATTTTACATATTGAGTGAATGACATGAAGGTTTTGATCACAGGCGCAAAAGGGCAGCTCGCAGGCGAGTTTGCAAAAACACTAAAGACATCAGATTTTGAGGCAGCAGCCTTAAATAAAGAGCAGCTTGATATATCCTCTTTTGTCTCTGTTATGGATGCGGTTTCACAATATGCCCCTGATGTGATCCTGAATTGTGCGGCATATAACCTTGTAGATAAAGCAGAAGAAAATTATGACGCTGCGTTTAGTGTAAATGCAATTGGAGTAAAAAATCTGGCTGTTGCATGTAAAAAGAACAATGCGTTGCTGGTGCACTACAGCACTGACTATATATTTGACGGCAGGAAAGAGGGCTTCTACTCAGAGGCTGATATTCCAAATCCCATTAACAAATACGGCATGAGCAAACTGTCAGGTGAGAGAATGCTTATGGAAGAGACAGATAATTTCTTGATATTCAGAGTTAGCTGGGTATTCGGGGAGGGCAGACAGAATTTTTTGCATAAACTATCTGAATTGGCGGACAGAAGCAATATCCTGAAAATTGTATGCGATCAAATCTCTGTGCCAACATATACAGCAGATATTGTGAGATTCACAATGCTTGCCCTGAATAAGGGGTTAAGAGGCATCTATCACTTAACTAACAGCGGATATGCAGCAAGATATGAGATAGCAAGATATTTTATTGACAGAATTGGTAGTGATAACCTTATCCTGCCGGTGACATCAGATTATTTTCCATCGGCTGCTAAAAGACCATATTTCTCTGCAATGTCCAATGCTAAACTGTCAAAAGCGCTGGGGGTTGAAATCCCTCAGTGGAAGGATGCAATTGACAGGTTTGTTGATAATACGGAGGGAAGATGAAAAGACTGCTGATCACAGGCGGCGCAGGCTTTATCGGGAGCGAATTTGTAAGACAGGGTGTAAAGAGGGGATTTGAGTTGATTGTTATAGATAAACTCTCATATGCCGGGGATATGGATAGGATAAAAGAAGTTGAAGATAATATAGCCTTTTATAAGGCAGATATAACCGATAAGAATTTAATTGAAGGAATCTTTAAAAAAGAAAAGCCGGATGCAATTGTCCATTGGGCAGCAGAAAGTCATGTGGACAGGAGCATAATGGATGCCTCTCCTTTCGTGGACACAAATGTCAGGGGAACACAGATTTTACTCGATGTGGCGAAAGGCTCTGATATAGAAAAGTTCATCAATATATCAACTGACGAGGTATATGGCGAACTCGGAGAGGACGGGCAGTTTTTTGAAACAACTCCCCTTATTCAGTAAGCAAGGCATCTGCTGACATGCTCGGAAGGGCATATCACAAGACATTTGATTTACCTGTAATAACTGTGAGGCCTTCAAATAATTACGGTTTTTGGCAATATCCTGAAAAGCTCATTCCAGTGATAATACTGAAGGCGCTAAATAATGAAAAAGTCCCTGTTTATGGGACAGGACAGAATGTCAGGGAATGGCTCTATGTCTCTGACTGTGCTGACGCAGTGTTTGCAATTCTGGAAAAGGGCAGGGCAGGTGAAATATATAATGTTGGCAGCGGCGAAGAGAGAAGAAACATTGAAGTCGTTAAAACTATATTAGACCTGCTCGGGAAGCCTGACAGCCTGATTGAATTTGTCAGAGACAGATTGGGGCATGATTTCAGATATTCTTTAAATTCAGATAAGATAAGACAACATATTGGCTGGGGTCCCAAGACATCGTTTAATGCGGGCATTGAGAAGACTGTTAAATGGTTTGCGGATAATATGGAGTGGGTAAACACAAAACTTGGTTATTTGAGGAGATATTGGAGCGAGGTTTATAAAGAATGAATAATTGCAGAATAATGAGTATTTGTTCAATCCTCCTTCTCACTTTGCAACCTTCCATAGTCTTACGGCACTATATATGGATATCAGAAAAAGGCCAAAGGCTGCTGTAAAGCCAGAATAGCTACCACCTAAAAAATATTTATACATCCACCAGAAATCAAAGACATTGTAATACGGCTGCGCTTTAATCTTTTCAACAACCGGCACATCATCTGGAGGCTTCAAATATTTGTAATCTTTTATCTTCCCGGCTATCTCAAGAATGAACCCGAACTGAGCAAGTATGGGTGATTTCTTCCACTCAAAATAGGTTTTGGCAGGCGGCGAAACGATTGGCTGCACACCCTCGCAGCTGGCAATTGAGAACTCCACACGCTTTTCAAACTGCTGATGAATAAAATATTTGTTGAAATGAACAGATACTGCTATGAACTGAATCGCAAAACTTATAATAAAGATAAAATATATAGTCGCTTTTAATAGTTTTTTTCTATTCCATATATTGGGGTCAAATAGTTGAACTACAGGGATAATTAAAAAGGGCGTTATCACAAGAAGATATCTTGGTCCCCATGCCAAGTCGCCGTGCCAGTATATATATCTGGAAAAAAAGAGCAGGTAAGATATTATAATCCATACAAAACAGAGAGCAACAGATACATGTTTTTTTATGAAAGATTTTAAAGAGAAGAAAAAAAAGATAGCGATAGGCGAATAATAAAAGAATCCCTTTCCAGGGCTTATCACAAATCCCTTTAGTCCTGTTAAAGGGGAGATGGAGAAGAAATCAATGGCCATGCGTTGAGCCATTAATGAATAGCCTGTTTCAAAGATTGAGCCGAAACGGTAATAGTTATACCAAAGGCCAAGATATTGTCCCTTTCTTTAGTTGAAGTAAGAAGGACTCCGATTGCATAATCTTAA
>JASEGS010000011.1 GCA_030017995.1 Thermodesulfovibrionales bacterium | reverse complement strand
TCAATTCTAATCGGGGGCCGCTTCCTACTTCAACAACTCAAAGGGACATGCTCGAATCCTCTCCTATCACAAACTTTAACTGCGATTAAGCTTGCCTCTGGCGCAACACCGTAAATCCCTAAGCCATCTGAACCAGCATTTGCAAGTACTGTCCCTGCTACGTGGGTTCCGTGTCCGTTAGCGTCTTCGCAATTTTTGGCGTCTGCTTTGAAGTGAGTGACCTTAGTCACACAGCCAATTATGTTGATAGCTAAATCGGGATGGTCTGTGTCTACTCCTGTATCAAGAATTGCTACTTTTACTCCGCTACCTCCATAACCACCATTAACCTTAATGACGCCCCATGGTTTTTGGTTAGATGGGTAACAAGATATTGCTGGAGGTGGAGGGGCTTGACAATCTTTTGGACAAGTTGTTGGTTCATTGCCTTGACAAACTCCGTCACCACAAACTGGCTTTCCTTTTATCTGATATAACTGGACAGGTTCTGTTTTCACTCCTAAGGTATTAAGAAGTTGTACTTGTCCCCGTGTTAGATCGGTTGAAAAAGCCTTAGGAAATTCGTGCCTCACCCCTAACTGTTTTTTTAGCGCGGGCTTATCAGACAGTACATAATATGGAAGGGTCAATTTCGAGTCTTCACCTATTACAGGCGCTGTCTCAGGAGCTATTGCATGATCCGTTGCTTGATCTGCTCCATGGATGTCTAACTGACCGGCATAGGTTGGCATACACATCAATGCCAGTAATATCACCGAAAAAAGTAATATATAATATCTCTTTTTCATAGTTGCCCCCTTTTTGAGGTTTATAATATTGATAATTAAATTATTACATTTAAATTGCGGTTTGTCCATATATTTTTACCTGTCGGTACCAGATAGGTATAGACATATTTAGAGGCTTTTGAAGCAAAACTTATACAACTTGTTGCTGTATAGACTTTCTGTTATTATAAAACTATGCCATACGTTTTAATCCGTCTATTTAACAACAAACGAAGCGTTTTGCTATTGAATGCCTTTCTGTTAGTCTTGTCCATTACAGCACTGTTGTTTCTCACAAGAGATATATTAACGGTGTCCCTGAGTTATAATAAGCAGGTCGCTGTTGCAAAAGAAAAAGCAATAAAGACAGCTAAGCCGGCATTAAGCGATTACGGCTTGATTTTAAAAAACAACCCGTTTGGATTCCCTGCGGCTGAGTTAAAAACCTTATCTGTTTCATCGAACACATCTCCGTCACAGTCAGAGCTAACTCTTATTGGGACCGTTTCCATGCATAAAAGCAGGGGATATGCAATATTTATGAACAAGACAGGACAGCAGGAATTGTTCAGGGTTGGCGAAGCAGTTTATGACATGGGTATTCTTAAAAGGGTGGAAAGGGATAGTGTATTTTTAAAGAAGGGCGCAAATGAGGTTAAAATGCTGTTGAGTGATATTGTTTTTATAACAGAGTATAAAAAGACCCTCGATACTCAGCCAATGGCTTCCGGTTTTGCGAAGAGACTTTCAGAGAACATATATGTAATTGACCAGAAAAGGATACAGCAGGCAATAGAAAATCCAAAGGAAATGATGACAGATGCGAGACTTATTCCTAATATTGCTGTTGCTGACGGCAGACAGGAAGGGTTTAAATTGTATGAGGTGAAATCCGGCGGCATATACCAGAGCCTTGGATTGCAAAACGGAGATGTTCTTTTAAGGATAAACGGGCATAATATATCAAATCCTGAGTCAGGGCTTCAGGCATTTACCGCCTTAAAGGGGATGGACAAGGTTCAGCTTGATATAATAAGGAGTGGCGTAAAAATGACCATGACATATAATATAAAATGAATGGTTTGTAGACTATCAACTAATTTTGGAGCAGGTATGAAAAATAAAAACCTTTTTTTGCTTTTAATGCTCTTTTTCCTCTTAGGTTTTATCGTTAATCATTCATTCATTTTTGTGCAAATTTCTTTTGCTGACACAAAAAAAGAAGAAAAAGTTACATTTAATTTCGTTGAAGTTGATCTTCCAATGGTAACGAAGTTTATAAGCGAGATAACCGGCAAAAACTTTATCTTTGACGACAGGATTAAGGGGAAAATAACTATTATAGCACCGTCAAAGCTTTCTGTTTCTGATGCATTCAATCTCTTTACATCTGTGCTTGAGTTAAAAGGATTTACTGTTGTGCCTTCCGGTATTGATGCGTATAAGATCATACCGACGTCTGAGGCGAAACAAAAAGGCGTAAAAGTGTCAATGTCAAGTGAGCAACGACCTGTAAACGAAGGATATATCGCAAGATTGATATCTTTGAAGAATATATCATCAGAAGACGCTATAAAGCTTTTGCAACCTATCGTTTCAAGAGATGGTTATATATCGTCTTTTGGTCCGGGAAACTTGCTGCTTTTAGTAGATTCAGGTCTAAATATAGAAAAGGTGCTTAATATAGTAGAGAGCATTGATCAGCCGTCACTGAAAGAAGATGCTGATATTGTATTTTTGAAATTCGCTAATGCTGATTCTGTCGCAAAGATATTAAATGAAGGAGTTGGACACAGCAAGATTAAGGGTATGGTCGGACAGCAGGCTCAGACAGAAGCTGCAAAGTCCGTGGCAGACCAGAGACTGAATGCTGTAATACTATTTGGGGACAGAAAGATAAAGGAGTCGATGAAATCCCTCATTGCTGCTATTGATGTGTCTTCCCCTGGAGAGCGCGGCAGGATCAATGTATATTTTCTCGAGAACGCTGACGCTACTGAATTGGCAAAGGTTATGGAAGGCATTATAAGGAGCGCTCAGCCGCAGAAGCAGCCAGTTGTAGGCGCGGCGCCGGCAACGCCTTTCGAAACTGTCAGCGGCATAACGATTGCTGCTGACAAAGCGACCAATTCCCTTATAATAGTAGCCTCGCCTGCGGATTATCAAAGCCTTCTGCATATTATAAAACAGCTTGATAAAAGGAGAAGACAGGTATTTGTTGAGGCAATGATAGCAGAAGTGTCTATTGACGAATTAAGAGAACTCGGAGTGAAATGGAGAGCAACAGTTAAGCATAACGGGGAGCCGGTATTTATAGGAGGCTTTGGCAATATTGGTACCTCTTCTATCGAGTCTATTATTTATGGGCTGAATGGACTTACTATGGGGGGCATGGGCAATTTTCTTGATATCCCCATAACGACTATAGACCCTTCTACAGGAGCTGTTTCAACATCTACTCTGACCGTTCCCGGCTTTGCGGCACTATTTAATCTTAATGAATTTAAGGGGGCGGTAAATGTGTTGTCAACACCGCAGTTGCTGACATCAGACAATAAGGAAGCAGAGATTGTTGTTGGTGAGAATGTGCCTTTCATATCAAAGAGAGAGAGGGATATAACTACCACCAATACGGTTCTCAGTTCTATAGAAAGGCAGGATGTCGGGATAAAGCTGAAAATAACCCCTCAGATAACAGAGGGCGATTATGTAAAGCTCGATATATATCAGGAGATATCATCAGTAAAGCAGGAGGCTGATTCCAGCATTCTCATAAATGTTGGTCCTACTACCACCAAGCGTTCTACAAAAACATCTGTTGTTGTCAAGGACAGGCAGACAGTGATTATAGGGGGTCTCATTCAGGAAAAAGATGAAGAGAATCTGACAAAGATTCCGCTTCTCGGCGACATCCCCTTGCTCGGATGGCTTTTTAAGAATAAGAGCGTTGCCAAGAAAAAGACAAACTTGTTGGTCTTCCTCACGCCTCATGTGGTTAAAGACGCTGAAGGGCTTGGCAGGATAACAGGAGACAAACGGATGGAATTCGTAAAAAAAGAAAAACATTATGTAGAAGGAGAACTTCTTGTGAAATTTAAAGAAGGGATTAACAATGAAAAGGCTGCTGATATAATATCTAAAAAAGGCGCCACATTGATTAAATATACTGAACAGCTAAAGGTGTATCATATCAGACTGAGAAAAGGGCAAGATGTGGAGGACGCAATAAGTGAGTTTTCGTCCATGCCGGAGATTGAATATGCAGAGCCGAATTATAAGATTAAGGTCAAATGACACCGATAAAATTGCAGATTTTTATTTATGGAAAATATCAATAGTATCAGAGATGACGAAATAGACCTTGCCTTCGTTAAAGATGTCCCGCTGACTTTTGCAAAGAATAATGTTGTAATGCCTTTGAAAAAAATTGACAGATTTCTTATGGCTGCTGTGGCTGATGAAAGTGGCTTTTTTGCCCTTCGCGAGCTGTCAAGAAAACACCATCTTAAGCCGTATCCGTTAAAGACAACTGTGGATATTGTTATTGATACAATTAACAGAGTATATGGGCAGTTGGGGACGGCGGTAGAAGTTATGGAGGGCATATCAGGAGACGACCTCTCAACTGTTGCAACTGAATTTCAAAGACCGAGGGATATTCTTGAACTCACAGAAGAGGCTCCTATCATCCGCCTCCTTAATGCCTTGATACAGCAGGCAGCAATGGAAAACGCAAGTGATATTCATATAGAGCCTTATGAAAAGGAATTGGATGTAAGGATACGAATTGACGGGATGCTTCGCACCGTGCTTACGCCGCCCAAAATTATTCAGAATGCCCTGATAAGCAGGGTAAAGATAATGGCTAACCTTGACATTGCTGAAAAGAGGCTTCCACAGGACGGCCGTATAAGGATACTTATAGGAGGGAGGGACATAGATATAAGGGTCTCGGTGGTCCCTACAAGCTTTGGAGAGAGGGCTGTTTTGAGGCTGCTTGATAGGAAGCATGGGCTTATAGGAATGGATGAACTGGGTTTTGATGGGAAAGAGAAGATGCGATTTGATGAACTCTTAGGAAGGACAAACGGCTTTATACTTGTAACAGGACCTACAGGAAGCGGAAAGACAACTACGCTATATGCAGCTATAAACAGAATACACACAGAGGAGAAAAATATTATAACAGTTGAAGACCCGGTAGAATACCAGATTAAAGGTATAGGCCAGATGCAGGTAAATACTAAGGTGGGCTTTACCTTTGCTACTGGTCTCAGATCTATATTGAGGCAGGACCCTGATGTGATAATGGTTGGAGAGATAAGAGATTTTGAGACTGCGGAGATAGCGATTCAGGCGTCCCTGACAGGCCATCTGGTGTTGAGCACACTCCATACAAATGATGCTCCTTCTGCTGTTACAAGGCTTATTGACATGGGAGTTGAGTCTTTTCTGGTTGCCTCATCCCTTATGGCTGTTCTGGCGCAGAGATTGGTGCGGAATATATGCCCGTATTGTAGAAAGCAGTATGTTCCAACAGAGAGCGAGGCAAAATATTTTTCTTCTTTATTGGAACCCTCATCATCTCTGACCTTATACAGAGGCGCTGGATGTGATAAATGCAAAGGAAGCGGCTATCTCGGCAGAACAGGTATATTTGAGCTTTTATATGTGGATAGAGAAATAAGGCAGATGATTACAGAGAGAAAGGATTCACAGATTATAAAAGACCATGCTGTCTCAAAAGGAATGAAGACACTTTATCAGGATGGACTTCATAAAGTTTTGAAGGGTTATACCACCCTTGAAGAGATTATGAGGGTGACGCAAAAGGATTATGCCGATATTCAGATATAGCGGATATAGAACAAACGGCAGAGATGTATCAGGTGTTATTGAAGCATCAGGGCGTCCTGATGTTGCTGCAAGGCTGAAAGCAGAAGGCATTTTCCCCAGTGAAATCGCAGAATCAGTTGTCAGAGCGAGAAAAGGTATATTCCGGAGAGTTGATGAGAACTTTCTGCCTTACATAACTCGTCAACTTTCTCTTCTCCTTTCAACAGGTGTTCCTCTAATAGATGCCCTTAGTTCAATTTCTTATGAAAAGAAAGGTTTTTACAGAGATATGCTTGTGGCTATTAAGGAAAAGGTGACAGGCGGCGCAAGTTTACACAGGGCATTGGAGGAATACAGTGATTATTTTCCGGAATTTTATACAGGTATGATTCAATCTGGCGAAGAAAGCGGCAATCTTGACAAAGTACTTGCAGGGCTTGCAGATTTTCTGGAAGGGCAGAATGATCTCAGGGCAAAGGTAAGATCCGCAATGGTTTATCCCATGTTTATGGCAGGCGTGAGCATAGTAGTGATATCATTCCTTTTTACTTTTGTAATGCCTAAAATGGTTAGAATTTTTGATGATATGAGGGCATCCCTTCCGTTTATAACAATAGCGTTAATAAAAGTGAGCCATATATTTATCAATTACTGGTGGGCGATAACCGGCGGAGCTGTCGGACTGTTTCTATTGCTGAAAAGGTTTTTCAGGCGCAAAAGGGTATTATTTGGCAAGATAATGCTGAAACTTCCAGGCAATATTATTCAGAATCTTTATTATGCCAGATTTGCGCGGACGCTCGGTTTCCTTATTGAGGGTGGGATGCCAATTTTAAGGGCGCTGAAGTTTTCTTCTAAGGCAGTAGGCAACAGGGCAATGGAGCTATCCATAATGGACTCGGAGAGGAAAGTAGCAGAAGGACAGAGGCTTTCAGCATCTCTTACTGATTTTTCACCTGTTTTCCTTCAGGTAGTGGCTACAGGAGAAAAGAGCGGCAAGCTGTCGGTGACTCTGTTAAAGGCGGCAGATGCTTATGAAGAGGAGTTTAAAAGAAGGGTTAGCCGGGCAGTGGCTGTCCTTGAACCCGCCATGATATTGTTTATGGGACTCGTTGTGAGCTTCATAGTAATGGCAGTATTGCTGCCCATGTTTCAGCTAAACCAATTGATTAAGTGATGCCCTTTGAATATTGGCTTATCTTATTGGACATAGATTTGTCAAAAGGAGGATGTTCATGAGAGATGCGAAAGGCTTTACACTTCTTGAGATATTAGTTGTGGTCTTTATTTTAAGTCTTCTTGCGGCTATTGTCGCGCCGAAAATTATAGGAAGGACAGATGATGCCCGTATTGCAGAAGCTAAGGTGCAGATAAGGAACTTTGAGACAGCATTGAAATTATTCAAGATGGACAATGGCTTTTACCCTGACACAGAGCAAGGATTGGCTGCCCTTGTGGAAAAACCAGCCACAGGGAAAATTCCTCAAAACTACAGAGATGGGGGGTATCTGGAGCAGCGGAAATTGCCTTTGGATCCATGGAAGAATCCCTATATATATATATCGCCGGGTCTTTATGGAGACTTCGATATTCTGAGTTATGGGGCTGACGGCAAAGAAGGCGGAAAAGACAAGGATGCTGATATTACGAGCTGGGATATGCAAAGATAAGGGATTTACTTTTTTTGAACTGATATTGGCAATATTTATTCTCTCCATGCTGGCTGTTCTTGCCATGCCTAGGTTTTCTGATTTTGGCGAAGACAAGGTAAAATCAGAGTCTAAAAGGGTTGCCTCTATATTGAGGTACCTTTATGACAGCGCTACATCTACGAAGGATACATTCACTATGAAGATTGATTTCAAAGAGGGAATTGTAATCTATACCTGCCCTGAGGGAACAAAAGTGGAGACAATTAAAAGCCTCTATGCTCTATGGTTACAGTCAAAAGGCAAGGTGACAGAAGGGGAGGTCACTATATTTTTTAATCCATTTGGCGTATCAGAAGCAATGATATTTCATATGAGGGGAGAGAAATCTGCTATGGCAGTGTCAATGAATCCATTAAGCGGCAGGGTTAAAATATATGAGGAATAAGGGTTTTACTCTTCTTGAGGTTATGATAAGCATTGCGATAGTTGGCGGATTGCTTGTTACCCTTATTTATACTCTGAACTACCACCTCGGTATTGCTGAAAGGCAGACCGTCGAGACTTTTGCTGTTAATTTAGCAAAAGGAAAGATTTATGAGATGGAGAAAAAGCCCGAAAACAGTAAAGGAAATTTCCCTGAACCTTATGACGGATTTTTATACGAGACGAATATAAAGGATTTTTCTTTCTATGATTTGGTGGAGATAAATGTTGTGGTCAGAAATGGGAAAGAAGAAATTAGGCTGAGCAAGCTTATCAGGAAAAATAAATAGTGCCGACAGATTTTAAAATAGGCGTCATATTTTTTATGACAAGGATAAAGGCATACTGCCGTCAGACAGGATTTACTTTATTGGAGATACTGATCCCTATCACAATCATCTCTGTTATAATTATAGCCCTTTACAGTGCTTTTGCGCTTTCTAAAAAAGCAGTTGATGCAGTTGACAACTCCCTTATAAGACTTCAGGAAGCCCGCAACATGATTGATGTATTGAAAAGAGAGTTGGAGTCTTCTTTTTTCTATTCAGATAAGAGTTACTCTGTTTTTAAAATCACTAACAGAGATATTTACGATAGACAGATAGCAGGGATAACCTTCACCGCATTTACCCATTTGCTGCCAGGTGTGTGTAAAATAAGTTATACAGTAGAAGGAAATCGAACAGACAAGACAAACGGCGGGCATAAATCGGGATTGCGGACGCCGGAGGAGGATTTTGGGCAGCAGCGGCTTGCTTTGATAAAAAGAATAACATCAGCCTATTCCGATAATGATAAAACAGAAGGTGTTGAGCTTATGGAAGATGTGGAGTCATTCACTATTGAGGCTAAATATGCTGATATGTGGGTAAAGACATGGGATAGCGAGATGATAAATAACATTCCTGCTGAAGTAAAAATATCTATTTCGGTGAATATAGGGAATGAGAAAAAACGAATAACTGTGTCAGATACAGCAAAACTGCGGATTGGGAAGGCAATCTGATATGAAAAACGAAAAAGGCCTGGCACTGGTTATTACATTGGCAATACTGGTTGTTATAACTGCCATGGTGGTGGAATTTGCTCATGGTGTTTATACAACAACGACCAGTCTGCATAACTGGAAGGAATCCCAGAGGTTATCTCTTATAGCTGAGTCAGGTTTGTCATTAGGAGCTAATGCGCTGTCTGATATAGAAAGACTCAGGTCTTATACATATCCTGCAAAAATAGAACTGCCGATACATGACATGCTGCCAATGCAGGAGGTTAATCGTTTTAAAAGCAGGGTGATTATTTCAGCAGAGGATGAAAACTCAAAATTCAACGTCAATTCCATAGTCTGGCCCAACGGCAAGTTAAATGAAAGGGCTTACAAATCCCTTAAAAGACTTCTCAGAGTTCTTGATCTTGACGAAACCATTGCTGACAGGCTTGTTGACTGGATTGACAAAGACAGCGAGCCTCTTTTAAAAGACTCTGAAGAAGGAGCAAAAAATGCGTATTTAGACAGTCAGGATGAAATGCTCCTTATCCATGGAGTTGACAAAAAAAGTTATGAAAAATTATCTCCTTATATAACAGTATATGGCATTAATAAGACTGATGACGAAATGATAAACATTAATACAGCCTCTCTGCCTGTTATAATATCTATGCACGAAGATATGACATCTGATCTGGCACAGAGGATAGTGGAGCACAGGGATATTAAGCCTTTTGAGTCCCCGGAGTCTATTCTCACGGTGGCCGGGCTCAATAACGCTGTTGGACAATCTCTCATGGGAAGGATCGCTGTTAAGGCAGCTAATTTCCGCATGATATCCATTGCTGAGGACAAAGGCATAAAAAGAATTATAGAATGTGTGATGAAGATAGAGGGCAGCAGTATAATCATGCAATATTGGAGAGAAGTGTAAATGGTATGAATAAGTCAGGATTTATTGATATCAGCAGCTATCATGACTCTGATGAGTTTTCTCTTTATATATTCAGGAGCAGCGGGGCAGGATACGAATTTGAGGATTCATTAAAATGCTCATGGAATGCCGGTTTGGATATGCCTGTTGTAAAGGAATTCTATTTGAGTTTGCCGCTCGATGCGCTGGATTTCAGGATATTGAGCCTTCCATTCTCCGATAGGGAAAAGCTGGAAAACATAATTCCGTTGGAAATGGAGAGTCTTATAATGAATAAATGCGAAGATATAGTTTTCGACTTTATTATTCTTAATAATTCCGGCAACACCTTTGATATCCTCGTGGCATATGTAGAGAAGAAATATATTCGGGAGTTGCTGTCACGATTTTTATCTATTAACATTGACCCCAAAATTATCACATCAATTGAATTGCAGGAAGTAAGTGGAGATGTTGAAAAACTGACATCACGGCTTTTAGACCCTGCAAAAATGCAGGATAATGAGAGGATAGAAGCAGCAAAAAAAGAAATTATGGCGCATTCTATTAATTTAAGGAAAGGAGAATTTGCATATAAAAAAGACAGGGAGGCAATTGGAAAGACTCTCAGAGTGACTTCTATCCTTGCTCTGCTGCTATCTCTGATAATAAATTCTGATTTTGCCCTCAGGATAATATCTTCAAAAACAGAGGCATCCTCAATAAAGAGACAGATGAGGAAAGAGTATCTCACAATATTTCCAGGGGGGGATAAGATAATTGATGAGCTTTATCAGATAAAGGCACAAATGAAATATCTTCGGGGGAAGGATGATGCATTGAAGGGTGTAAAAGCCCTTGGCTTCCTGCTCGAATTATCAAAGAAGATGCCGCCCGGCATAGCATTAAGCGAAATAAACATCGAAAGGGATGTGGTAATTATCAAGGGAGATGCCCTGCGTATGAATGTCATAGATAGTTTAAAAGCAAATCTTTCAGAATTGATGAACGAGGTCTCTATTTCTGATATTAAGACCTCACATGACAATAAGATATTGTTTACTGTGGTGGCAAAAACAAGGCAATAAGAGGTTAAGCATGAAGGTTGTTATGAGCAGACTAAAGAGATTAAAGAGATTCAGACTGCCTTTGCTTGCAGTGATGCTTTATGTGCTTGCAATCCCCCTCTTTTTTTTATGGAAGTCCTCTGAGGATGACTTAAAGTCTTTGAGGGTCAGGCAAAGAGAGTTTAATGCCCTGATAAGCGAATACAAGTCTACAAAGGAGAATGTTAATGCCCTTGAAAAAGCTGTGCGTGCAAGAAAGACAACCGGCATTGCTCAGACCGTTGATGAAATATTTTTATCCATTGGCATTAAAGGCAAGGTGAAAAATATTAAATCAGCAGGGACGAGGGATATTGGATATTCCATAATAGAGGAGAAGACCGATATCTTGCTGGAAAAACTAACTATGAATGAGCTTGTTAATATGTTATATAAAATGGAAGAATCCCAATTTATTTTTTCAGTTAAAAAAGCAGACATGAAGAAAGCCTTTGAGGCAGCGGAACTTCTGGATGTTATGATAACGGTCTCGTTCTTTACTGCAAAATGAAAAAGGCAATTATTGCCTTAATTTTATTTCCTGTATTTATGGCAGGGGTATGGTTTGTTGCTCTGCCTGATAGCCTGATTATAAACACGCTAGAGGACTCTCTGAGCAGTCGCGATATTTATTTCAGAGTAGACGGATTTAAGAAAAAACCAATTTTTAATTTTACGGCTGATAAAGTAATTATAGAGAGAAGCGTAATTATTAAATCAGACGCGCTTCAGGATCTAAAGGCCGGGGATAATGTTTTGCTCGCGGAATGTAATAATGTAAAAGCTAAAGTGGATATTAAGTCTCTGCTTATGTTCAGCCCGAAAATTGACTTTGAATGTGAAATGAATAAAGGTAGAGTTGAGGGTAGTTTCCCTCTGCTTCAAGCGGCTGCCTTGAGAGTCGTTGGCAGCGGTATTATTATAGATGGAATGCCTGTTTTTGAATTGTTTGGCATTCGCGGAAACGGCTATTTGTCATGGAACTTGCAAATGAAGGACATGAAAGGAGAAGCGAGGGTATCCATTAGCAACGCTAATCTAAGCAATGATTCCTCAATGTGGCATATGCCCTTAAATATATTTAAAGATTTAAAGGGAGTGCTGTCTATAGACAGAGGGGCTGTAGAGATTAATTCATTTGTGCTGGAAGGAGATGGAGTATATACAAGGCTGAATGGCAATATTGCAAAAGGCGCTGTAAACCTGACAGCGCAACTGACAGTTGATGAGTCTTTTGAATCAAGGTATTCTCTTCAGTTGATGCTTGGACAGTATAAAGTCTCCCCGGGATATTATGTTATTCCCCTTAATGTAAATCCTTTTAGCGACAGGGTTTATAATCCATAGTATCAGGAAAAACTGCAAAAGACGATATAGAAGCCCTTGAAAAGGGTATGGCTGTTTTCGAGATGCTTTATGCATCGAAAACTTAATGCAAGGAGGCTCTAAATGGAAGAAGTTGCTGAGATGGTTGCAAAGCTAATGGCTGCATCGGCACGGACTGCGCCCAAGGCAGGAGGAAAGGATTTCCTCGAAGTAGTCGTGATAACAAAAGACGAAGACCTCAAGAAGATTGCAGATGCCATGAAGGAGTACGCTTCGAAAAGCACTAATGAAGCATATTGGCTGCGGGATGCCTCAAATATTGAAAATTCGCAAGCCCTTCTCCTCATAGGCCTTAGTAAGCCTGTAACGGCAGGTTATGATTGCGGAGGCTGCGGCTATCCAACATGCACGGAGTTTGCAAAGAACAGGCAGTTAAAGGGAAAAGAGATGGGTTATACAGGGCCACATTGTGTGATGAGGATGATAGACATCGGAGTTGCCCTCTCATCTGCTGCTAAGACCGCGAGTCTGCATAATGTTGACAACAGGGTGCAGCAGCGGGTAGGCGCAGCAGCAAAGGCGTTGGGACTAATAAACGCAGAGGTTGCAATGGGAATACCTGTCAGCATTACCGGCAAGAGCATCTATTTTGACAGGCAGGCACCTGCAAAGCATTGAGGAAGGATTAATGACAAAAATTCTGTCATCCTTTGCAGCGCTGTGCACTGTGGGCTTCTTTGCAAGATTCTCATACGCCCTCGCAAGAAGCCCGGTGCTTCCTCTTTTCGCGCTTTATCTTGGCGCAGGGCCTGAGGCTATAGGTTTTGCGGTCGGCATATCCACTGTAACCGGCATATTTTTCAAACTCCCTTCAGGGGCATTATCGGATATTATCGGCAGAAAAAAGACCATGCTCATCGGCCTTTTCGTTTTTGCATTTACGCCCTTTTCCTATCTTTTTATAAAAGATTATAATTTGCTTATTGTTATAAGATTCATACATGGCTTTGCAACGGCTGTTTATGGTCCTGTTTCTATGGCTGTTGTAATAGATGTCGCAGGCAGCAAAAAGGGCGAAATGCTCTCGTGGTTCTCATCAGTCACCATAATCGGGAACCTCATAGGCGCGCCTGTAGGAGGCTTTATCCTACACAGCATGTCTGCAGGCAGCCCATCACTGTCGGGATTTCAGACCGTCTATATAGTAAGCGGAATTGCAGGCATGGCGTCTCTGCTGATCGCCCTTAAGCTTTTGGTACATAAAGAAAGGATTGAAAAAGGCAACAGCCTAAAAGAGTCGTACAAAAGATTTCTTTCGGGGATAAAAGAGGTGATAAGCGACAGGCAGGTATTGATAACCTCAAATATGGAAGGACTTCAGAACATGACAGTCGGAGCCCTTGAGGCTTTTCTTCCTGTCTATGCCGTGACTGTTGCGGGGCTCAATGAGTTTCAGGCAGGTCTATTATGGGGGATTCAGGTGCTTGTGACCATATTGTCAAAACCGGTTATGGGAAAGACTTCAGACAGATATGGAAGGAAGCCGCTGATAACAGCGGGGATAATGCTATGCGCTTTATCCTTTGGGGTGATCCCGCTTCTGCATAACTTTTATTTACTTATGATCGCGGCTATTGTTTTCGGATTTGGAGAGGCATTCGTGACATCTTCTTCAGCTGCATTGGTGGCAGACATGTGCAAAGAGAAACATTTCGGCACTGCTATGGGGACTTTCGGGACGATCTTCGACATCGGCCATGCGTCAGGTCCTATACTCGCAGGGCTTTTGATAGCGCAGTTTAATTACCTCTATTCCTTCTGGATAATGGCTGCAATCTTGCTTTTGTCAGTCCCTGTTTTCATTGCATCTGTAAAAGAACCCAGCATTAGGGAATAACAAAAAGCATTCAATTTTTAAAACTGCTTAGTGCCTTTATCGCTTCGCTTTTTATGAACTGGTCATTGTCGCTGTCCGAAATATTTTTTAAATAAGGCAAGGCACGAGGGTCTTTTATCTTTGCAAGCGCCTTTATAGCGCTCATTTTAATCGCAAAACTCTTGTTATTTAAATAGGAAATAAAAAAAGGAACTGCCTTTGGATCGCCAAGTTCGCCGAGGGACTCTATAACTGCCTCTCTGATAACAAGGTTGTCATAATTCAACTCATCAATCAGGGCATCCACAACCCGCGGTTGGTTCTTAAACTTTCCGAGGGCTGCTACTGTGTTCCACTTTACTGCAGGACACTCATCGTGCAAAAAAGGGTCATTCAATATCCTTATCAGGACATCAGCAGTGGCGTGATTTCCGATCTCACCCATTAAATGAATGACTTTCACCCTTTTGGTCCAATCAGCCCTCAGATCGTTTATGTGCTGGTTCAGGGCATCTATAAGCCGTTCGTCTTTAATGCCCCTGAACTTCTCGATATTTGATAGAAAATCATGCCAGTCTCCATTTTCAATATCGTGTATGACCTTATCAATCTTACCGGCGTATAAATGGTCAGGGATTAAAAAAATCAAAACAGCAAGACAAAAAATCCCTGCAAAAAAGGTCTTATAACTATCCCATGGCATCTCGATATATCTCCTGATGAGCAAATATCTTAATTTATAACAGTTCATTGATTTGGAAATCAATATTTTCAGACTTTTTGCTGTATAATATCCACAATGAAAACCTTGATATCCATGTTGTTTATATGTTTGCTTACACTATGTCAATGGGCAATATCTCATGCTACTGTTGATTACTCAAAACAGATGAATAAGTCCTGCAATGCCTGCCATATTGACCCAAGTGGCGGCGGAAAGCTTACAGTTGAGGGAGAGGCATTTAAGGATGACCTGCGAATAAAAGGCCTGTATAAGCCGCTTACAACTGCCCAGCGTATTGTCAGGTTCGTCATTGGCTATCTCCACACTATGACAGCTATTGTGTGGTTTGGCGCTATCCTTTATGTGCATATACTCCTTAAGCCAGCCTATGCTGCGAAAGGATTGCCGAGAGGCGAATTGATGTTAGGCTGGTTGTCCATAGTTATAATGGCAATTACAGGCACACTGCTTACAATCGCAAGGGTGCCGTCTATAAAAATGCTATTGGATACGCGGTTTGGGATTTTACTGATTATCAAGATTGGTCTTTTTCTTATTATGGTCTTTACAGCTGCTGTTGTAACCTTTGTAATGGGTCCTAAATTAAAAAAGAGAAAACAGATAGAATTAAAGAAACCCTGTAAAGAGATCACTATGGAAGAACTTGCACAGTTTGACGGCAAAGAAGGGAGACCTGCTTATGTTGCTTACAAGGGCAGCATATACGATATGACAAATAGTAGGTTCTGGAAAGACGGCAGCCATGCAAGAAAACATCTCGCTGGTTCTGATCTTACAGATGCCCTCAAACAGTCCCCCCACGGAGAAGACAAAGTTACAGCTATGCCGCTTATTGGGAGCATCATCCAATCCGCCAAAAAGAAAGGGAGGCCTGTGCATGAAAGAGTCTTTTTTTACTTTGCATACATGAACCTCTTTTTTGTATTTGCAATTGTGTTTGTTATAGCCCTCTGGAGATGGTGGTAATCTAAGGCAGAACAAAATCCTTTCCCTATGATTTATCTCATACAAATCACATCCGTGATAATGTAATAATCATAATTATCAAGGCATCTGAATCTTATTTGTATCCGGAGGAGAAATGTTAAAGACAATAAATCCAGCTTTGCTTCACAGGCTGCGCAAAGCTACGCAGATAGCATTTATGCTTCTCATATTCCTGATGCCTGTGTTCAATATTCTTCGTTATGACACTGCGGCAAGAGAGCTATATATTTTTGGTCAGGTATGGACACTCGGGCTCAAGGCAGGTTTCTATAATGACACTTCTGTTTTAGGGGCTGGACATATTTCGCTGAATTTCTTCCTCAAGGCGATACTGCCGTGGGTAATAGTCCTCTCTATATTCCCTGTACTCGGCGCCCTAATGGGAAGATTTTTTTGCGGATGGTTATGCCCGGAAGGAGCGCTGTTTGAGCTTGCTGATTTCCTCAGCCTTAAACTAACCGGCAGGAGAAGCATATACAGAAAGCTGCCTAATGACCCGGAAGTGAGGAAGGGCAATAAATTCTTATACGGATTGTTGACAATTCTATTTCTGCTTGTTTTACCGCCTTTTGCCGGCATAGCCCTTACCGGTTATTTCATATCGCCCAAGACTATATGGCAGCAGGTAATAACATGGGATTTTTCGTTTGGGGTTAAAGCTGGCATCATCGGCGTGTCCATTTATATATTTATTACGTCAATATTCGTCAAGCATACATTTTGTAAATATGTATGTGCACCGGGTTTGATGCAAATGTTCTTCGGGCTTGTAAGCCCTAAATCCCTGAGAATAGTCTTTGACAGAAAGAACATAGCTAAATGCACTGACTGCAAAGGCTGTGAAAAAGTGTGCTTTATGGGCGTTAAACCGAGACAGGCGAGGAAGGATGTGATAAGCTGTGTGAACTGCGGCGAATGTATTACAGCATGTGAGAGAGAGCTGGGAAAGGGAAACACGCTTTTCAGCTTTAATCATGGAGAGATAAATGTCGATGAAAAAATTAGTGCAAAGGAAAACAGTTTTGTTTACAATAGTGTAAACGCTAAAAATGTTTAACAGGAGGAAATTATGGCTACAATACTCGATTTAAAGAAATCCATCAAGTTTCAGCCTAACAGGATTTCAAGGGAGATGCTCGCAGACTCTCCTGAAATGAGGGTTGCGTTGATGTGTCTTGAGGCAGGGCAGGAGTTGCAGCCCCATACTGCGCCATTAAGGCTTATGATGTATTGCGTTGAAGGGAAGGGGACTTTTATTGTCGGTGATGAAGAGATAGTTGCTGATGAAAAGACAGCTATCCTCTGCGATCCGATTGTCCCTCATGGATTCAAAGCAGATAAAGGGGAAAGGCTTGTTGTAATGGCAGTAGTAACGCCTGTTGAATAGAGATACTATAGATACCGTTTTTCTTCATCTGAAATAGTATATTCTGAAAATATATTGTCGGATACAATTTCCTTTATAACCATGGATGACGCAGCATCAAGGGCTTTCAACCTTTTCAGTGAAAAGAGAGTGGCGAATATAAAGGCAATAAATCCGGAAATAACATCAAGCGAAGGAATAGACAGTTGCCTGCCTGCGAAATAGCCAGCCAGAGTTCCAGCGATAAGCGAGATAACCGGGATTATAAAAGAAAGGAGATATGCCTTTTTCTTTACATCTTCGTTGAGCCCTACCTTGACAGTATCCCCCGGTTTTGCGTTCCGTGTATTTTTTACGTTGAGCATCCTTCCTAATTCGCCTGACTTGCACAGGCCTATTTTAGCCTGGCCGCATCCCTTGCAAGACTCGCCGCCATGAAGCATAACAACAGCAGTATCGCCTTCCAATCTGATTATCTTTCCTGTTTCTGGTATGGATGGTTTCATAAATATAGGTTATAACATGCTCTTTGTATTGAGCAATGAGCTATGTCATAATACGACAGATTATGTAAATTTAAGCAATTCTGAAATCATGTCCGATATTTTAAGCTTACTGAAGAATCATTCAGCGCATCTTTATGAGCGCCTGAAACAGAGCGGGACCAAAAGGATTTATAACATCTCGGTCCCCCATCTTGCTGCTTTCCTTTCATTTTGTAATAAGCCTTTCATTACAATTGAAGGCTCGGCAGAGTCAGCGTATGCCCTTTATAAGGATATCCTTTTCTTTAGTTCTGCAATCTCAAGCCTGGAACCAGAAATTTTTCATTTCCCGCCGCCATCTAGTCCTGAAATGATAGGACAAAGAGCCATGGTGTTGCATAGGTTAAAAACAAGTCAGCCGCCTCTTTCGGTAATAACCTCAAAGGAGGCGTGCCAGATAGATTCCCTCATCTCTAACATAGAGGAAAAAGTTTTATTTATTAAAAAGGGGATGGAGATGGAAAGGGAAAAATTAAGGCAATGGCTGACAGCCAATGGGTATAAAGAGGTAAGTGTGGTTGTGGAAAAAGGTGAATATAGCCAGAGACAATGGGTGTTTGATGTTTATCCTGTGACAGAGGAGAATCCGGTGAGGGTGGAGTTTTTTGGAGATGTTATTGACCTGATAAGGGTATTTGATATAGAAACGCAGCGTTCAATAAGAGAGATAGAAGAAACAACCATGTTCCCCGCACAAGAGTTCGGAGTTAACAACTCAGGGTTAAGAGTTGAAAATATCGGGATTGAATATAATTTAATCATTGAATTATCAGGAATTCATAACATGGAAGTGATAGCAGCCGGCGACCATGGATTTACATCCGAATTCCAAACCCTTAGCTCTAAAATTACCGTTGTCTCCCATATGCCATTTATCGGTGAGGGCATTGACTCAGCAGAGCTATCCATAAAAGGGCTTGGTATCTTGCCTGAGGAGAGAAGGAGTATCTCGGATATTCCCGCGGCATTGCTCAAAATCAGGAAAAATATCATAACTGTCCTTAGTTCTGAAGCACAGGCAATGCGGTTGAAAGAGATATTGTTTGATGGCGGTATAATAGCGCCTGTTATTGATAAAAGGGATGTGAATACATATGATGGAAAGCTGTGCATAACCATAGGCAGACTATCTTCTGGTATCGACCTGCCAGATCTTCTTATGCTTACAGACAGGGAAATATTTGGAGAAAGACCCCTGTATAGGTCTTTAAAAAAATCAAAGGTCTCAAGGCTTCTTCTAAATATTGATGACCTTAAATCAGGAGATTTTGTTGTTCACAAAGATCACGGCATAGGAAAATTCACAGGCATTGAGAGGCAAAGGGCGGATGAGTATGAAGAGGACCTGATGACTATTGAATATGCAAATGGGAAACTGTATGTCCCATTTCAGGGCATAGGTAGGTTGCAGAAATATAGCGCTGCTGAAGGGCATGTGCCTTCTGTTGACAGGCTCGGCAGCAAAAAATGGCAGCAGACAAAACAAAGGGTTAAAAAAGGGATCAAAGAATTGGCTGAAAAGCTTTTGAAGCTATATGCAGAAAGAAAGATGGCAAGGGGATTTGTATTTAGCAATGATACCATCATGCACAGGGAGTTTGACGATTTTTTCCCTTATGAAGAAACCCCTGATCAAGTAAAGGCCATAGAAGAGATAAAGGAGCACATGCGCTTTGAAGTTCCGATGGATATGCTTCTATGCGGTGATGTTGGATACGGAAAGACAGAGGTAGCTGTCAGGGCTGTATTCAGGGCGATTTATGACGGCAAGCAGGTGGCTGTTCTTGTGCCTACAACGCTTTTGGCAGAGCAGCATTTCAGGACTTTCAAAACAAGATTTTCAGGATTTCCTGTGAAGATAGATTACCTGAGCAGGTTTAAAACAAAGGATGAGATAAAGAAGACCATGGCAGCAGCAGCGCACGGTGAAGTGGATATTATTATAGGAACACATATGCTTTTGAATAAAGATGTTAAATTCTATGACCTCGGACTTATGATAATAGATGAAGAGCATAGATTTGGAGTCGCTCAAAAAGAGAAGCTTATGGAACTAAAGAAAGGCGTTGATGTTCTTACTCTTACTGCAACCCCGATTCCGAGGACGCTCCAGATGTCTCTTTCAGGCATAAGGGAGATGTGTACAATAGAGACGCCTCCTGAGGAAAGGCTTGCTGTGAGGAGCATTGTCACCGAATTTAATGCAGATACGATAAAGGAGGCAATAGAAAGGGAGCTTGCAAAGGACGGACAGGTATTCTTTGTTCATAACAGGATAGGCGATATAGAGAGAGTGGCTGATTATATCAAAGGGTTGATTCCTGATGCGAGGATTGCTGTAGCGCATGGACAGATGAAAGAAACCGACCTTGAGAAAAAGATGCTGGATTTTCTTAACAGGGAAACTGATGTGCTGGTCTGCACTGCGATAATCGGCTCGGGACTTGATATCACGACAGCCAATACAATTATTGTTGATAGGGCTGATACCTTTGGGCTTTCGGATTTATATCAATTAAGGGGAAGGGTTGGCAGAGGAAATGTGCAGGCATACGCATATTTTCTTATCCCGGGAGAGGACATTATCACAGACGATGCAAAGAAGAGACTGAAAGCGATTAAGGAGATGAGCTATTTAGGCGCTGGCTTCAGGCTTGCTCTGAAAGACCTTGAAATAAGGGGAGCAGGGAACCTCCTCGGCTCTGAACAGTCCGGGCATATTTATAAGGTTGGTTTCGAAACATATATGGAGATGCTTGAAAAGGCAGTCTCAGAACTGAAAGGCGAAGAGGTGAAAGAAGAGATAGAGCCTCAGATGAGGCTCAGGCTCTCTGCATTTATCCCTGAGCAATACATCTCTGATATAACATTGAGGCTGAGCATTTACAAGAGGATATCCGCAGTTAAATCCATTGATGCCCTTTCTGATATAAAAGATGAAATTCAGGATAGATTCGGGACATTGCCTGAAGAAGCAAATAATCTGATACGCGTCATGAGGATAAAAATATTGGCAAAGAAACTATTAATCGCATTGGTCTCAGAAGTGGACAGCAGATACAGATTTTTCTTCCTCACGGACCCGGAAAACAGATACAGCATCCCTGAAGACTTCTTTGATAAACTCCTGAATGCTCTCTTTTCAATTCAAAAGGCCTACAAAGGCGTACGCTTTCTTCCAGACGGTTTTGAAGTTAATTGCAGCGGACTGCCATCACCAGAAAAAACAGAAGATACCCTGACACTAATTGAAACCATACTTCAGAGACTATGGACAACAATATCAAAATAATTTAAACTGAAAGCATGGAAAAAAGAAGTCAGAACACAGAAAATAAAAGCCAGCAAAGTGGAGCAGAAGAACAGAAGAGCAGAAGAGCAGAAGGGCGTTTAAGGATTTTAAAAGAACTGCTGTTTTATTGCTTTGCTGCTCTGCTGTTCTTCTTAAACAATTGTGCCACTACGCCTCCTATAGAACAGCAGAAGGAGGCTGACTACCATTACAAAATGGGCATATCGTTCCTGAACGAAGGAAATATTCAGACGGCATTCATACAGCTCCATAAAGCATATCAGATTGATCCTGACAATCATAATGTGCTGAACAGCCTTGGCCTTGTTCACCTCCAACTCGAAGAATTTGAAAAGGCAAAGGAATTCTTTCTTAAGGCGTTATCCATAAACCCTGACTCTTCGGATGCCCATCACAATTTAGGAATAGCCAGCATAAGCACAGGGCATTTTCAGGATGCAGCAGATTCTTTTAAAAAAGCCTTATCTAACCCTTTGTATCATACCCCTGAGAAGTCTTTGTACATGCTTGGTGTAGCGTTTTACAGGATGAAGCAGTATGATGTGGCAATAAATGCATTCAAAGACTCAATAAAAAGAGCTCCTGTCTTCTCGCTGCCATACTATGGACTGGCCCTTGCCTATAATAAAACAGGAAGATACAGAGATGCAGCCACAGCTATTGCAAAGGCCATTGAAATAGACCCGGCTTATAAGGGAAACAGACAAAAGTTTACAGATGATGTGAAGCAAAGGCTTTTTACCTTAAAAGGAGATGAGGAGAGAGATTTCAGAGACTACCTTGAAATAATAAAATACTGAAAGGCGGCGAGCGGATTCGAACCGCTGCATAAAGGTTTTGCAGACCTCTCCCTTAGCCACTTGGGTACGCCGCCAATATCAGAATACAGAAGTCAGACTTTTTCTTTTTAATCCGTGTTCTGTTCTCTGTTTTGTGTCATCTGAAATTTATGGAGCGGGCGACGGGATTCGAACCCGCGACCACAACCTTGGCAAGGTTGTGCTCTACCAGCTGAGCTACACCCGCATTGACAATTTTGAAAATTAGCATACTTATGACAGTTATGTCAATTTGACAAATTGCCAAAATCCTATGAATTCATTAAAATAATTAGATGAATATTGACTTCAATGAATTTAAAAGCTTGTCAACACAGGGCAACCTGATCCCTGTATACAAGGAAGTAATCGGTGATGTTGAAACACCTGTGAGCGCATTCCTGAAGCTTGATAAAAAACCATCCTTTTTGCTTGAGAGTGTTGTTGGAGGCGAAAAGTGGGCGCGATACTCATTCATCGGCATAGACCCCTCAATGATCATAACAAGCCATGGCAGAGAGACCTCGATTAAACAGAACGGCACGGTTTTAAATATAGAAACCAATGACCCATTAGTTGTTGTGAAAGACATCCTCTCCAGATTCAGACCTGTTAATGTGCATGGATTGCCCAGATTTTCCGGAGGATTTGTGGGATATCTAGGATATGATGTGGTAAAGTTTTTTGAGAGAGTCCCTGATATTGAAAAGTCAGGGCTTGACATGCCGGACATCTTCCTCATGCTCACTGATACACTCCTTATTTTCGACAATCTAAAACAGACCATAAAGGTAGTCTGCAATGTCCATACAGATGAAAGAGATTTAAGGCAGGCATATAAAGAAGCTGCGGATAAAATAGATAAGATTATTGATAAATTACGTCAAGGGACTGTGAGCAGCAGCCAGAAAGAGAAAAAGGCCGGCTATTTGCCGGTTGCTTATAATCCCTCGTCTTACACCCTTACAGGGGAATTTCCCTCTAACTTTACAAAGGACGAATTCATCAATGCTGTGATAAAGACAAAAGAATATATAAAGGCAGGGGACATATTCCAGTTGGTGCTTTCACAGCGTTTTGAAAGGGGTACAGAGATAAGTGCTTTTGATATATACAGGGCTCTCAGGATAATAAATCCATCTCCTTACATGTATTTTCTCGATGCAGGTGATGCTCAATTAGTTGGGTCGTCACCTGAGATACTTGTAAGGCTTGAGGGCGATAAAATAACACTACGACCAATAGCAGGCACAAGAAAAAGAGGAGAGACAGAGGAAGAAGACAATGCCCTTGAAAAAGACTTAGGGAAGGACCCTAAGGAGATAGCTGAACATATAATGCTCGTTGATCTCGGTAGAAACGACGTGGGAAGGGTTGCAGAGACAGGCTCGGTAATGGCAACAGAGCTTATGAATGTTGAACGTTATAGCCATGTTATGCACCTCGTGTCCAATGTGGAAGGGAAGCTGAAGAAAGGCCTCGACGCCTTTGATGTCTTCAGGGCTTCGTTCCCTGCTGGCACGGTCTCAGGCGCGCCAAAGGTCAGGGCAATGGAAATCATTGAGGAGCTTGAGCCAACGAAAAGAGGTCCGTATGCGGGTGCAGTGGGCTATTTTGGTTATTCAGGAAACATGGATACATGTATTACAATCAGAACCCTTATAATAAAAGATAATAAGGTGTATGTGCAGGCCGGAGCAGGAATAGTGGCTGACTCTATGCCTGAAAAGGAGTATATGGAAACCGTTAATAAAGCAATGGGTATGTTTAAGGCCGTGGAAATGGCAGAAGATATGAGGTGAGAAGTATGCTTTTGATGATAGACAACTATGACTCATTTACATATAACCTCGTTCAGTATCTCGGTGAACTTGGGGAGGATGTGAGAGTCTTTAGAAATGACAAAACAACCGTTAAAGAAATTGAGACCATGAATCCGGAAAGAATAGTCATATCACCCGGACCATGCACACCAAAAGAGGCAGGAGTGTCTATTGATGTAATAAAACACTTTACTGGAAAAGTCCCAATCCTAGGTGTATGTCTTGGACATCAGGCCATAGGAGCGGCCTTTGGCGGAGAAGTCATACGTGCTCCCTACCTGATGCATGGCAAGACATCCATGATCCATCATGACGGGAAAACAATATTTGCAGGGCTTCCGAATCCCTTTGAGGCGACCAGGTACCATTCGCTTATTATCAGACGCGAGACCATGCCTGACTGCCTTGAGATTACGGCTTGGACAGAGGACGGCATAGTAATGGGGGTAAGGCATAAAGAGTTCATTGTAGAGGGCATACAGTTCCATCCCGAGTCTATTCTTACAACAGTAGGCAAAGACTTGTTAAGGAATTTTATAAAACTTGGGAGGCAATATGATAAAAGAGGCGATTAATCTCGTTATTCAGAACATAGACCTTTCAGAGCTGGAGATGGCGGAATGTATGACCGAGATAATGGAGGGCAAAGCCACAGACGCGCAGATTGGCGCATTCCTTACTGCGCTCAGAATAAAAGGCGAGACAGTTGAAGAAATCACAGGAGCCGCCCGGATAATGAGAGAAAAGGCCACGAAGATCAAAGCGCCTGAAGGAGTGGTTGACACATGTGGCACAGGCGGGGACATGTCAGGCACATTCAACATCTCAACTACAACAGCTATAGTTGTCGCTGCCTCCGGCATTCCTGTTGCAAAGCACGGAAACCGTTCTGTATCGAGCCAATCAGGAAGCGCAGATGTTCTTGAGGCACTCGGCGTCAAAATAGACTTGCCGCCTGAAAAGGTCGAGAGATGCCTCTTTGAAACAAACTTCGGGTTTCTCTTTGCTCCATTGTTTCACCCTGCAATGAAATTCGCCATAGGACCGAGAAGAGAGATGGGCATAAGGACTGTATTTAATATCTTAGGACCTCTGACAAATCCTGCAAACGCAAAGAGACAAATAGTAGGGGTATTTACAGATAAGCTCACAGAACCGCTCGCATCGGTGCTCGGAAACCTTGGAGCTGCAGACGCAATGGTAGTGCATGGAGAGGATGGCCTTGATGAAATCACAATATGCGACGGCACAAGGGTTTCGAGATGCAGAGGTGGAAAGGTTGAGACCTTTTATATAGCTCCGGAAGACTTCGGTTTCAACAGGACCGACTGCAAAGACATAACCGGAGGGAATAAAGACAAGAATGCTGAAATAACAGTATCCATCCTCAACGGCGAGACAGGACCTAAACGGGATATTGTGCTCATGAATTCTGCAGCAGCAATTGTAGTGGCAGGTCTTGCGAATGATTTTAAAACAGCTAAGGAAATTGCGGCAGAGGCTGTAGATTCAAAGAAGGCGATCAAAAAGCTGGAAGATATCAGAAGGGTGACTAACTCCATGTAGATTGTATTAAGGCTTGCTTTCTTTGCATTCGCCAATGGGGGATTTGCCCTCAGAAACTCTGAGATGTTCCTTTAAAAGTTCACATACCTCTTCAGGTGTATCAACAATCTGGAAATAGGCAAAATCCTCACGGCCAATAGTTCCTTCCTTAATGAGGGTGTTCTTCATCCAATCGATAAGGCCTTTCCAGTATTCCCTGCCAAACAGGATTATTGGAAAGGGTCCGATCTTTTCTGTCTGCACAAGGTTCAATGCCTCAAACAATTCATCCATGGTGCCGAATCCGCCGGGGAATATGATAAATGCCATGGCATATTTTATGAACATAAGTTTTCTCACAAAGAAATACCTGAAAGAGATGTTTATATCTACATACTTATTCGGGTATTGTTCAGAAGGTATTTCTATATTCAATCCTACAGATTTGCCCTTGCCGCCCATCTTGACGCCTTTATTGGCAGCCTCCATGATTCCGGGGCCTCCGCCTGTAATCACCGAGAAGCCTGCCTCCGAGAGCATCTTTCCAACCTTGATAGCCTGATGGTAATAGTATGAATCCTCTTTCAGCCGGGAGCTGCCGAATATACTAACCGCAGGGCCTAAATCAAAAAGGCTTTCAAAGCCCTCTACAAGCTCGGACTGTATCCTGAATACGCGCCATGTCTCTGAACTTCTCAGGTCCTCAATCACAAAATCCCCCTTATAGCCTATCGCTATATTTTAAACAGCAGTCGCCTGTTATTTGTCATCTTCGAATTCCAGCGCAAGATGCTCGATATTTTTTGTGCCTTCGCCGATTTCAGCTGGAGACGCTATCTCCTTCGGGCTTGACACTCCCAGCTCTTTGAACTTCCTTACAGAAGGTATAAGCCTCGATTCAATTGAACGCGCACCTTCATTATATGATTCAACAGCCTTTCTGATCGCAAGGCCTGTCTTTGAGAAATGCTCGAGCACAATCGCAAACCTTTCATAAAGTTCCTTGCCCAGATTGCTTATCTCCTGAGCGCTCTTTGTGATCTGATCCTGCTGCCAGCCGTATGCTATTGCCTTTAGCAGCGCTATAAAAGTCGTAGGCGTTGAGAGTATAACCTTCTTGGCGCTTCCATCCTCTATCAATTTATGATCATGCTCAAGCGCAGCGCTGAAAAACGACTCTCCCGGAAGATACATCGCAACAATCTCAGGAGACTGTTTAAACTGATCCCAGTATGCCTTTGACCCGAGCGTGTTCATATGATTTCTGACCTGTGTTATATAATTGTTTATAGCTTTTTTCCTTTCTTCCTCAGAGGATGCAGAGACTGCATTCAGATACGCATCAACAGGTGCCTTTGCATCCACGACGATCTCCCTGCCGTTGGGCAGGCGCACAATCATATCAGGCCTCAGCCTTCCTGTTTCCGTGGATACCGACTCCTGCTCGTAAAAATCGCAGTATGCGGTCATGCCCGCAAGTTCCGCAACCCTTCTCAATCCTATCTCGCCCCACGAGCCGCTTACCTTAGGCCTTCTCAAAACCGTTACGAGATTGCTTGTCTCTTTTTGCAACTGCTCCTGCATTGATGAGAGGGAGCGGATTTGCTGTGCCAAACTGCCGAAACTCTCGTGTCTGTTTTTTTCGATAACCTGAATCTGCTCCTCGTAACGCTTTAGCATTTCCTGAAAAGGCTTAATGGTGCCGTCAATAGCCTCTTTGTGTTCGCCGAGTTTGCCTTTTGTTTCTGCAAGTATTTTCCCCAAATGTTCGGACGCTAACTTTAGAAAATCATCGTTGCTGCTTTTTAATGCTGCTGACGCATGCGCCTTGAATGTGTCTGTCAACTCCGTCTTCATCACCTCGATGAGCGCCTTTTGCTCTTCAAGGTTCTTGTATGAATCTTCAAGCCTTTTTTGAGCCTCTTCAAGCCTTGTTGTAGTCTCTGTTTTTTGCTGTCGCTCATTGTCGAGGTCGTTTCTGATGCTGCTTATGTCAGAGTCTTTTCGTTGTATCTGCTGTCGCAGCTCGCCGACAACTGCCTCCGCGCTCTTTGCCCTGCCTTCGATCTCAACGATCTGTTTATGAATGCGGGACTTTGCAATAAACCATGCAGCCGCTCCGCCTACTATCAAGCCGATAATCAGAAATATTACGCTGTTCACAAAATCTCCTATATCACTTTTACGTAAGATATTTTAAAATACTTTTGGGTATTTTATCTCATTTTCATTTCCCGATAAAGACCGCTTTTCTCGCAAGCCTGCTTCCAGTCGCAGTCATTGCAGTATCTGTTATGCCACTCATGGAATACAATAGGGATATATTCTTTTACGGCCTGCCATGTTATTTTCTGGCCTGTGCTGAGATTAAGAAGACGGAGTGCTGTCTCGTCCATCTCTCTTATCTCTGCATCGGCCTTTTCATCGTAAGCGCATTTATCATTTTTAAGATAAGGGCATTTAGCGCATATGTTATCGGCAGTAGCAGCGATCTCTATTTTTTCATTTTCCGCCCTCTTCAAGACATCCATGAGGTTCTCAATGAATGACGAGTCATATCCCTCGCCCGAAAAGAAATGCAGACATATGAGATGATGACCTCTAAGGGTTAACATTTATCGCTTTCGTTTTTCATCTCACCCATGTTCCGGCTGTCGCCGAGAATTATGGAGAGTTTTGGTTTTTCACTATTCAGTTAGAACCTTTCCCTTTTCTTTTGTCAGAAATTATTTCACTATCTTAATCTGTTTGCTATTTTTTAAAATTATCTCTGCCCTGCCATTATATTCCTTAATCTTCCCCATTATCTCTACAGTCTTCCCCCGATAAAAATCTGCTGGCTCGTAAGGGAATTTATATTTATCAGCCGCAAAGATAACCGCTGTGAAGTTGTCTGCGTCTTCAAAGTTGTTCTTGCTGTTTAAAAACACAGCCTTACCGCTGTCATAGGATTTTTTAACAAAGAATCTCACGGTTTTATCCCGCCCTATATTATTAATGGCATCCTCTGGGCATATGCTCTTTGCCTCTCCACAGGTCTTTGCATACACCATATTCTTTTCGACTTCCTGCTCCCATTTTTCCTGTTCTTTCTTATCCCATAAGCCGCGATTGTTTTCACTCGCATCTCTTTCGTATTTTCTGAAATCCTCTAAATATTGGAAGGGATATTTTGTATATGCAAAGCCATAGCCCTGTTTGATGAGTTCTGCATTAACAAAAAAACCATCCAACTTCCAGACGTAGCGGAGCAGTCTTCCGTATTTATCCACGTCCTGTGTTTTATCCCTCTCCTGCTTCAGACAAATGGTTTTTCCTTCTATCCATTCTTTTAATTTTTTTGACGCCTCTGCGGCGAACCATTGAACATCTTTTCTCTGGTCATGAATCTCAGGCGTATCAACGCCTATAAGTCTTACTCTTGTGGCATCAGAAAGCTCAAGGGTGTCGCCATCAATTATCTTGAAGACCGTTTGATAGTTACATCCATTAGTTTCTGCATATGAGTAAGATGATAGTTCAAGGGCATATAAAGGGCAAAGAGATAAGAGAAGGGAGCTTATTAATATAAATCTTATCGCTTTCATGATTTTTTAAAAAGGGGAAAATTCCTTGCTTTTATCGTAAGGAGTAATATTGCTTTCTGTCAATAACTGTCCAGTTTGTTTATGTACATGCGGTCGCCGAGGATTAGGGTAGGGGTAGATTTTGCAATACTCAATTATTATAACCGTCCCCTTTTCTTTATTCTTTGGGTCTCTTTACTGCTTAGCAAAGGGTACAAGGCGGTAAAGGAAGCCGCCTTGTGAAAATCGAGCATCGCCTTCATTTTCCTTCTTGAATCTTCGCAGTTCGTCTCGGGTTGGAATGTATTTTTCAAAATGATAAGGGACATTATCAATCAGCAAAGCTGCTCCGTAGATATGCTCACCAGTTCTTTCCTTCTTGGGATGATAAGGTCCTTCCATATCAACAATGATGCTCTCCTTAGTTTCAGAGTCTTTAATTTCGATAGGATGAGGTTTCACGTTCCCTAGTCTTGATGGCTAACGACGAGATGAACACTCTCATCCTTAAGTTCGCTCATGTTCAGGCTGTCGCCGAAGATTATGGTTGGGTTAGATTTTGCAATACTCAATTATTATAACCGTCCCTTTTTTTCCCCTCATGTTAAATCCCGAGGCTTCTAATATTAGAGTATAAATCCCACAGATCTATTCCCTTAATGCGGAATGCTGTTCCGCGGTTTCTTACCGAACCATTCGCTTTAAGATGCATCCTCAAATCAATGCCAACCTTTCCGGCTTTAAAAGCATTAATGAAATTTCTCGGTATGGGATCGGTAAGTATATGCGCTTCATTATATAAAAACTCTTCTTCACCATCGGCATTAAATCGTCTATCTGCAATAACAAAAAGAACTCTGCTAAGCTTTGACATTAATTTTCCAACCATGACGAAAACGTCCCACGTGGCTAATAGAGTTCCACTCTTATCTATCAGGCTTATTTTATTGTTTACATCATCGATTAGAAGGCTTAACCCTTGAGATATTTGTTTTTCAGCATAAACTGTGTTCTTCAAAGCTTTTCTGCCGGAATCGTCAATATATCCATATCTCTCGATTAAGTCTTTTTGAGATATATGCCAGACTCCTCTATTGAAGCAAAACAAGGTGATAAGGGAATCAGAGTCCCTCCTCGTTGTCTTAATCTCAGTTCTTCCGCTGAGGTCTGGGATCGGGATATTAGTTTCAGATAAACCCATTTTTTGCTCGAAAGTATGCCCTACGCCTGTTGAACCATGCCGAACTGCGGGAATATATCCCGTCGCTTTTAAAGCATGCAGTCTACGTTCTATTTCTTTAAGAGTCATCTTGTCTTCTCCATTGTTACGATATATTCTTCGGTCATGGTTGCACCCAATTCACCAGCTTTATTGGTTGGGCTATTCTTTGAAGGCATCCTCTTATTTGGAATTTTGCGGATAATAGTTTCTATATGTCTGAATCCGGCAAGCTCTCCAAAATCCGCTACAATCTCATCTGTCGGCAGTTGAATGCCCTTTACTGTTCTATTACCAACAACCATGCACAAAAAGCCGCCTTTTTTAACAACTCGATTTAATTCTATAAAACATTTATTCAAATCAATATAAAATGCCATAACATCTCTTGCCCTCTTTTTGTCAACGCGAGATATTAGGTCTATAGCGTATCTCAGGTTTAGAGAGCTATATCCCATGGGGAGATTATCAGAATCTAACCTCCCTCCCAATGAACGGTTATCTATGTCTAATAAATGACCATTAAACCCAAGCCACTGTAAAGAAAGTCTCGAAAACTGGCCATAGGCAACAGTAGTTTTTGAATCACCATACGGAGGAGAAGTCACTACAATATCAACAAGCGCATCTTTAATGCTTGTTCTATAACGTGCGTCCTCATTTAAAATGTTTACTTGTGTTTCATTTCCTTTGAATTGTTCCCATAGCTCAGACATTGCCTCGATATTCTGTTCAGCTCTCGCTTTGAAGAGGTCAATAACATCCGGGTTAAAATTAAGTAGTTTTTCGTCATCAATGCGATATAGTTTGAACTCGCCATTCCTTGTATTGGAAGATGATCTAACGGTAAAACTAAAAATTACCTTTAAAAAATTCCTTATCTTTTTATCTCTTATTAAACCGATGGCTGCTTTCAATGATGCCAGTTTAGATGCAACTTGAGGTTTAAACCAGTAGTCAATATTAAAGAAATCAGGATTGCTTATTTTTTTTGTCGCGGAAACTGTTTCTAAGATACTCTTTAATTTATTTTGCAATTGTTTGTAATTAATAGGCGTCGTCTTAACTCGGCTTATTAAAAGAGAAAGCGGATTTATGTCAATGCCATACGAATCATAACCTCTTATGAATGCCTCTAATAAGACGGAGCCGGAGCCGCAAAATGGGTCTAACACAACTGCTTTTGGTTTTGCATACATATCAATAAGTCTTCCTGCCACTTGAGGTATCATCATTGCGGGATAAGGGTGAATAGGGTGGGTATAAGCCCGTGTATTATCTTCAGCATAATTCCAACTCGGATCATACTTCTTAGCTCGAGTCGAATCTTGCCATAAATACTTTATGCTTGCTAAGGAATCAGCATCAATATCATCCTCGATTTGAGATATCCCCAAGCGGTTATAGAAAGCTAACTGCTCCCTTAGAACAAAACAGTGATTTTTATCTGAACAAGTTGTACAGTTTTCTAAAGTGACTATACAACAAGCTTGCTTAGTTTCCGCATAGACTTTAGCGCTCATAAATTATAATATCCTCCGACTATCGCCGATGATTATAGTCGTCTTTTGTTTTTCAATATTCAATTAGAACCGTCATCTTTTTTCTTTTCTTTAATAAGTAGCCCGAGGCGGTCTGCGTGTCTCACCAGTACAGTTGGAAGGAGAGGCTTTGTTTCGGAGTTAGGAATTCCGTACCATAAGGTTAATTTGGCCTCCTCGCCCTGAACCATAAGAGGAATATTTATAAACATTTCTTTGGACCCCTGCCGACTCAAGTCGGGAAGTCTTTCAACCAACAAGCTATCGTCTGTGTGGGCTTGAACTATAAAGGCTCCGTCTTTTGTTTTAACCCTTATTTGTACATTCGATGCAGGTTCTTTTCCAACGCTCCGTATATTTATCTGCACACCGTATTTAAGAGTAACATAGCCAGGAACCTCAGGTCGCTTCAAGGCGATAGAAAGCTCGTCTTTGAGACCAGTATGGTTATTGAATTTACCTAAACCAGGATATTCATTGAGTTCAGTTAAGGAATACTCCACTTGCACTCTCAGCGCCTCATTTATAAATGTTTGCCTTCTGGTACTTCAAAATCAGCATGTTCGAAATCTTTTTCTATTTCTTTAATATCTGCAATTACCATGGTGTCTTTGCCTGCATCTTTTATCTCTGCTTTAACTGTAGAAATTCCCCCCTCCAACTCCCTCACATCTTTTACTCTCACAACGCTTCCGTCTTTTTTTAGATATATGACTTCTTTTATCATCGCATTCTGTATCATGCGCCTGCACAGCAAACACGGTTTGCCGTCTGCGATGGTGTTGTCATCTTCAAACCCCGCTATGTAAATTGTCGCCTTTTTCATTCTCTCCGGTTGAGCATTGATGACAGCGTTCTGTTCTGCATGGACTGCTACACAAAGCTCATATCTCTGGCCTGAAGGAACACCTAGTTCCTTTCTTTTGCAGGTTCCTTTGTCAACACAGTTTAAGTCCCCTCTCGGTGCGCCGTTATACCCTGTGCTTATAATCACATTGTCTTTTACAATTACGGCGCCGTATCTCCTCCTAATGCATGTAGAGCGTGAGGATACGACCTTTGCAATTTCTAAAAAATATTCATCCCAAGAAGGGCGGGTAAATTCATGACCTCCGTTATTTTTACTCATGTTTTTCTCCTATAGATAAAATATTTCTGAAGCTTCCAGTCACCCTTACCCGCATTTTGTAAATCCACAGTTATGGCAGACTGCGCAGCCGCCTTCGTGTTCAACGGTACCGCCGCACTCTGGACATGCGCCTATCTGCATTACCTCATGATGCCCTGACTTGCCATTTCCATTATCGCCTTTTTCTCCATGATGATGATACTTCTCCAATGCCTTGGCAATGGCATCTGAGCATGAAAGTATTTTCCCGCCTTCAGTCCATGACGGCTGGTGACATGATATCCCTTTGAGCTGCTTTACTATCTCTTCCGGCTCTATGTTTGACCTTAATGAAAGGGATATGAGCCTTCCGATTGCTTCTGCCTGGCTCGATGCACAACCTCCTGCCTTGCCTATGTTTGTGAATACTTCGAAGGGCTTGCCGTTTTCATCCTCATTGACTGTTACATAGAGATTGCCACAACCTGTTTTCATAAACCTTGTGGCGCCATTAATGACAGTAGGCCGCTTTTTGGGGATTACCTTTTGTTCTGTCTTCCGTGCTTTGTCTTCTGTTTTCTGTTTTGTAAGAACCTGCTCCTCCCTTGAGTCGTCCCTGTAAACAGTGAGACCCTTGCAGTTCAGTTTGTATGCCAGCATGTATACATCCTCCACATCCTTTGTGGTTGCAGTATGTGAAAAGTTCACTGTCTTTGAGACCGCATTGTCTACGTGCTTCTGGAATGCTGCCTGCATCCTTATGTGGTCTATGGGCGTTATGTCATGGGCTGTTACAAAGACGCTTCTCATCTTGTCTGGGAACTCCTTGAATTGAGAAACAGAGCCTGTTTCAGCGATCTTCTCCATAAGCTCTCTGCTCCAGAGTCCTGCTGCCTTTGCCTCTTTTTCAAAATGGGGATTGACCTCTATGAGCTTTGTGCCTTCCATTACATTTCTTACGAATGATACAGCAAACAGTGGCTCTATCCCAGAAGAGCATCCTGCTATTATAGACAGTGTTCCTGTCGGGGCTATGGTGGTTATAGTAGCATTCCTTAGTTTGATCTCATCACAGTATATGCTCTGTTCGTAATTAGGGAATACACCTCTTTCCTCTGCGAGGGCGCAAGATGCTGCCCTGCCTTCTTTTTGAATAAATTCCATTACTTCTTCTGCCAGTGTTATTGCCCTTTCCGAATTGTAGGGAATTGCCATCTGAATGAGCATATCTGCCCATCCCATTACACCGAGGCCTATCTTTCTATTGGCCTTTGTCATCTCCTCTATCATTTTAAGGGGATATTTATTGACATCTATGACATTGTCAAGGAAATGTACAGCCTTCCATGTCGTCTCTTTAAGTTTCTGCCAGTCAACTTCATATGTCTGCGTTCTGTCTTCTGTGTTCTGTTCTCTGATTCTTACCATCTTTGCAAGATTGATTGACCCTAAATTACACGATTCATACGGCAAGAGCGGCTGTTCACCGCATGGGTTTGTGGATTCTATTTCTCCAATTGCAGGGGTTGGGTTTGAGGCGTTTATTCTGTCCAGAAACACTATTCCCGGTTCTCCGTTTTTCCATGCCTGCTTCACTATAGTCTCAAAAACAATCTGTGCCCTGAGTCTGCCTACAATCTTGCCAGTTCTTGGGGTGATAAGATCATACTCTGTGTCTTCTTCTACTGCCTTCATGAATGGCTCTGTAAGTCCTACAGAGATGTTGAAATTGTTAAGCTTATGGTTGCTGTCTTTGCATGGTATGAATTCCATTATATCAGGATGGTCAACTCTGAGCATCCCCATATTGGCTCCTCTTCTTGTTCCGCCTTGCTTTACAGCCTCGGTGGCGGTGTCAAATACGGTCATAAAGGATATAGGGCCTGAGGATATCCCTTTTGTTGAGCCCACAACATCTCCCTTAGGCCTCAGCCTCGAAAAGCTAAAACCCGTGCCACCGCCTGATTTATGGATAATGGCAGCGTATTTGACAGCATCAAATATGGATTCCATAGAGTCGCCTACAGGCAGGACGAAACATGCCGAAAGCTGCCCAAGCCTTCTTCCTGCATTCATCAATGTAGGGCTGTTGGGAAGGAACGAGAGAGAAGTTATGAGCTCATAGAAGTCTTCTCCTGTCTGTTTTACCTTCTCTTCACCATTTCCGTATAACGCATCTGCTGATGCTACAAAGACAGCGACCCTTTTAAAAAGCTCCTCCGGCGTCTCTATCACCCTGCCTTCCTCATTTTTCTTAAGATACCTTTTTTCGAGGACTGTCATGGCATTTGGCGATAAATTAAGAATACTTGCTACTTCTTCCATAATCCCCCCTTTTTCATCATTTAGTATAGTCTTAAAGATTTAACCACAATATGTTGTGTATGTCAAGGAAAAAATAACATTTTTATAATCTGCTGTTTTATAAAAGTTTTTCCTGTGAAATGCATGTGAAAAATTTGTTTAAAGAATAATCTGCTATAATTTTCTTATGAAAAGGCTTAATTTTATAGCCATAAGCATAGTTCTTTTATTTCCCATTTTTTTAAGAGATGCATCAGCGTCTGAGCCTATAAAGATTGGACTCACCCTCGGTCTGACAGGGAAGTATTCAGAGATGTCAGGCATGCAAATAATGGGCTTAAGGCTTTGGGAGAGCAATGTAAACAGCAGGGGCGGTATTTTAGGCAGGAAGGTTCAGATTATTGTATATGATGACGAAAGCGATTCAAAGACTGCAAAAGCACTTTATGAACATCTCATCTTGAAGGATAAGGTTAACTTTGTTTTCAGCCCGTATTCAAGCGAAATAACAGAAGCCGTACTGCCAATAACAGAGAAATATGCTTACCCTGTCTTAATATCAGGCGCTTCTGCTGATAGGCTATGGCAGAAGGGTTACAGGAATGTCTTTGGTGTTTTCACCCCTGCGAGCAATTTTACGATTGGATTTCTTGAGTTGCTTTTAATGAACAATTTAGATGATATAGCCGTAGTTTTTGCAGATGACACGTTCTCACTGGAAATTGCAAACGGCACGAAGAAATGGGCAAAAAGATTTAAGCTCGGGATCAGACTGTGGGAGACCTTTAAGCAGGGCACAACAAACCTCGAAGAAATCGCAGCGCGTGTAAAAACCTCAGGGGCACATGCCCTTATCTTATGCGGACATTTTGAAGAGGCCGTAAACATGAAGCTCGCTCTAAAAAAGATCGGCTGGCATCCAAAGGCATACTTTGCATCAGCAGGCAGCGCAATGCCGGCCTTTTATGAAAGGCTTAAATCAAATGCCAATTATACATTCTCCTTTTCTTTATGGGAGCATAGCACAGCATTTAATGGGGGCAGGGAATTTTATAAGGATTTTATAAAGACATGCAGAAGGCCGCCATCTTATGAGGCTGCGATTATCTATGCTGCTGCAGAGATATTGGAGGCAGCTATAAAGAAAACCAACAGCCTTGATAAAACCAAGATAAGAGATACTCTATCTGTCATGAACACGATGACCATAATAGGCATGTATGGAGTGGACAAAACAGGGATGCAGATAAGGCAGTTTAATCTTATTGTGCAATGGCAAAACGGCAAAAAAGAGGTCGTATGGCCGGATGGTTTAAAAACAGCAAATCCCAAATTCAGATGAAAAGAAATAAGGGCAAGATAATAAATAACCTTGCATTCAGGGTCATCACCCCGGTGCTGGCAATAATGTTCACAATAGGCATAGGCATGTATTTATTTGTTCTCTCAGAGGTATCTGATTTTATAGATATGCATAGAAAAAATAGCATGTCAGAGATAGCAAAAGATATTTATGGCATATGTGAGAGAAATCTTCAGGAGCTTCGTGACAGCGGTTCAGTAGCTAATGAAAAATTGGTAAGAATTAAAAGAGGCCGGACATTAGGCGCTATAGAGGGCTATATGACAGACAACAATTTCAAGGGTTTTATTATGGAAGGCTCCATGGAAGCCTTAAAGGTCGGCAATTTTCATTCAGATTTTACCGGGGCTATAATAAAAGAAACGCGTGTTAGCAGGGCGCCGCTTATAATGGCATACGGAACTATAAAATATTATGTAATTCATTTCGATTTCAACCCATGGGAATGGGAGATATTCATACTGAGGGATGCTGCTGCCTACGACGATCTGAAAAACAAGGTAAGGTTCGCATATTCAGCAACTATTTTAATACTGTCCGTATCTGTAGTGCTTCTTCTTTATTATCTTACAAAGGCTGTCAAACATCCTCTGGACAAGATATTGACTCCTGTCAGAATTGGAGAGATGCCTGAATATAAAGGTATTCGCGAGTTTGAATTTTTAAGTGACAGCATACGCAATATGATGATAGAAAAACAGAGGATGATGAAGCAGCTTGTAACAGAACAGAAACTGAAAGGCATAAGGGTGCTTGCCAGCGGAGTTGCCCATAACTTCAACAATATGCTTGTCGGCGTCCTCGGATATGCATCCCTCATTGATTCAAAACTGATGGAAGCAAAGAAAACAGACCGGCCTCTGCAAGGTCAAATGCTGGACGAAATACAGGAGTATGTGAATATCATTAAATCGTCTTCACAGAATGCAAGCAGGCTCGCAAAGGAATTGGCGGAACTTTCGAAAAGGAGGACCATCGAAAGGAGCGCTGCAGAGCCTGTTGATGTCAACAGTATAATAACTACTCTCAGTCAAATGCTGGTCAACACATTTTCAAAAAGCATAGAGATAATAGCCAACCTGACAGAAAACCTCCCCACAATTAAAGGGGATGCATTTCAGCTTGAACAGGCGCTGCTGAATATCTGCATTAACAGCAAAGACGCTATGCCAAAAGGAGGTAAATTAATTATAGAGACAAACGTAACAAATATAGCTGGAAGGAATCCCCAATATCCCTATCTGAAACCAGGCAGTTACGTGACAATAAAGGTTTCTGACACAGGGATTGGCATGGATGAGGAGACATTAAGTCATGTCTTTGAACCCTTCTTTACTACAAAGCCCATAGATAAAGGCACAGGGCTCGGGCTTGCAACAGTATATTCAATTGTAAAGGCCCATAATGGCTATGTCACTGCTGAAAGCTCTCCTGACTCAGGCTCAGTTTTTATAATCTATCTGCCAGTTGCGAATTCTTAAGCAGTTATTTTTATGTATACTATTTGTCTAAGATGGAATTCACTTTAAACAAATTTTGCGATAAAGCAAGGACAGGAATAATAACCTTAACCCGCGGCACTATCCACACACCTGCGTTCATGCCGGTTGGCACACAGGGAACAGTGAAGGCAATGTCGTCGGAGGAGCTGACAGAGATAGGCGCAGAGGTCATTCTCTGCAATACCTACCATCTGTATCTTAGACCGGGCCATGAAATAATTCATCAACTTGGCGGACTGCACAGATTTATTAACTGGGATGGCCCGATACTCACTGACAGCGGAGGTTTTCAGGTTTATAGCCTGTCGTCACTAAGAAGTATAAAGAAAGAAGGAGTTGAATTCAGATCCCATATTGACGGCTTATTGCAATTCCTCAGTCCGGAAAAGGCGATGGAAATACAGGCAATGCTTGGCTCGGATATAGCAATGGTTTTCGATGAATGCACGCCTTACCCTGCAGAATACGAGTATGCGGTCAAATCACTAAAATTGACCACGGAGTGGGCTCGGAGATGTAAGGAGTTTATGAATAGTGCAGAAGTGCAGAAGTGCAGAAGTGCAGAAGAAAAAACTTCCGAGCTTCCAAGCTTGTTCGGTATTATCCAGGGCGGGATGTATAAGGACTTGAGAAGAAGAAGTCTTGAAGAGCTTATAGAGATAGGCTTTGACGGGTATGCAGTCGGTGGATTGAGCGTTGGGGAACCAAAAGATGAAATGTATGAGACAATACAATTCATTGCTCCTTTAATGCCTTTAGAAGCGCCGAGATATTTAATGGGTGTTGGAGACCTTCAGGATGTATTGGTAGCTGTTGAAAATGGTTTTGATATGTTTGATTGTGTGATGCCCACAAGAAATGCACGGAACGGCACGCTCTTTACAAGCAGGGGCAGGGTCAGCATTAAAAGGACAGAGTTTAAGGCAGACCCTGAGCCTCTTGATCCTGAATGCGGATGTTATACATGCAGGAACTATTCGAGGGCATATTTACGGCATCTCTTCCTGTCAAAAGAGATATTGTCCATGAGACTTAATACAATCCATAATCTCTATTTCTATCTCGACTTTTTCAGAAAGATGAGGGAAGCTATAGATAACAGGACATTCAAAGAATTCAAACAATATTGGAAGGAAGTGTTAAGTACAGACAATTTAAGTTTCGAGGATTCCATGATTCAAGGGTTCGAGAGAAAAAACTCGAACCCTTGACCACTTGAACCTTGACCACTTTTTATGAACAGGACATTTGAAATATTTGAAATAAGAAAGGTTCTCTTAATCACGCTGTCTCTTAATATCCTCGTTTCAGGGGCAAAAGTATTCTACGGGTATCTCACACATTCTATCGGGATTATCTCTGACGGGTTCCATTCCCTGTTTGACGGAGTATCAAACATTATTGGGCTCATAGGCATATATATCGCCTCGCATCCACCCGATGCAAAACATCCTTACGGACACAGGAAATACGAAACAGTCTTTACTATCTTTGTAGGCCTCTTGATGCTGGTCACATGCTTTGAGGTATTTAAAAAGGTTTATGAATCACTGACAGGAAGGCATGCAACAACAGTGACAACGGCGAGTTTCTGTGTAATGGTTATTACCATGCTCATAAACATATTCGTTTCTATCTATGAGAAACGAAAGGGAGAAAAACTGGACAGCGAATTCCTCATTGCAGACTCAAAACATACAAAGAGTGATATTTATGTATCCATAGGCGTTATAGTCAGCCTTGTCTTTATAAAATTAGGGTTTCCCATTGCAGACGCAATCGTAGGGGCAATAGTGGGCATATTCATTGCAAAGGCAGGTATAGACATAATCAGGGAATCCACAGAAATACTTGTGGACAGTTCCCAGCCTGACATCACACCTGCAATAAAGGAAATCGTGCAGGGCGTTGAAGGCGTCATCGAGTGCCACGAAATAAGGACCCGCGGGACAAGAGGTCACATATTTATCGACCTTCATATTCTTGTCAGGCCTTCTATGTCTGTTGAGGAAGGGCATAGTATAGCAGAGACGGTTGAAGAGAAGATAAAAAAACAACTGTCCGATATCGTGGATGTGGTGGTGCATATAGAGCCGTCATCGTAAGCGGTTTTATAATGTTCAAAGGCGTATGGCAGGCAGGTTCATGCCTGCCATACGCCTTCTTATTGCTCTATGGTATACTATTTGATAATTTGACAGCCGGTGTGGTGGAACTGGCAGACGCGACGGACTCAAAATCCGTTGGGGGCAACCCCGTGGGAGTTCGACCCTCCCCACCGGCACCAAAAATCCCTCATATTATTTTTCAAGGGTCGGAGGAAAACATGAAGACAAAAAAATCAGATGCGCTTTACAAAAAAGCTGTTGAGCTTATGCCCGGAGGAGTGAACAGCCCTGTGAGGGCATTCAAGGCAGTGGGCGGTTCTCCGCTATTTATAAAAAATGCCAATGGCTCAAAAATATATGATGTGGACGGCAATGGATATATAGATTATGTCCTCTCATGGGGACCTATGATACTCGGACATTCTTACCCAGCAGTTGTCAATGCCCTTAAAAATGCAATTGAAAAGGGAACAAGTTATGGCGCTCCTACCCCGCTTGAAATCGAGCTTGCCCAGGCGGTGATGAAGGCGTATCCATCTATTGAAAAGATAAGAATGGTTAATTCAGGCACAGAGGCAACAATGTCTGCCATAAGGGTTGCGAGAGGATTTACAAAGAGAGATAAAATTATAAAGTTTGAAGGGTGTTACCATGGGCATGCAGACGGCCTTCTTGTTAAGGCAGGCTCAGGAGCCTTGACATTTGGGGTTCCGGACAGTCCGGGTGTTCCAAAGGCGTATGCGAAAAACACGCTTACGCTGCCGTTTAATGATATCAAGGCATTCAAGTCTCTTGTAGCCAAAGAGTGGAAGGACATCGCCTGTGTTATTCTTGAGCCGGTTGTGGGCAATATAGGATGCGTTCTGCCAAAACCCGGGTTTCTTGAGACTTTGAGAAAAGAGACGAAGAGGGGTGGGATAGTCCTTATATTTGACGAGGTAATGACAGGCTTCAGGGTCTCTTATGGAGGTGCTCAGGCATATTACGGCATAAGGCCTGACATGACATGCCTCGGAAAGGTGATCGGCGGAGGGCTTCCGGTAGGGGCTTACGGAGGCAGGAAGGAGATAATGTCAATGGTTTCTCCTGAGGGCCCGGTATATCAGGCAGGCACTCTGTCAGGCAATCCGCTTGCCATGACCGCAGGCATAGAGACGCTAAAGGTGCTTTCACGCAAAGATACTTATATAAGGCTCGAAAAGACGATGCAACATCTCGAAGAGGGGCTTAAGGATGCAGCAAAACGTGCAGGGAATAAAACAAAGTTCTACCGTGCCGGCACAATGTTCTGCACTTACTTTACAGATAAAGATGTCGTGGACTATAAAACAGCAAAGACATCTGATACAGAGAAGTTTTCAAAATTCTTCAGGGAGATGCTGAATAGAGGGATAAACCTCGCTCCTTCACAGTTTGAGGCAGGATTTATATCCACTGCCCATTCCGGCAAAGATATAGACCTTACTGTTAAGGCAGCTTATGAGACATTCAAAGGACTGATATAGTCCTGTTAACAATAATTAACATTGAAAACTTTTTTGGGTCTGATTTAAAATACCAAATGTTTTTTTATCTATTGGCCGACTTAAATTTAATCATTTAAGGAGAGACAGATGAGCCACGCATGGAGACCATTGTTTGTAGTCATCGGACTGGTAGCGCTTATTCTTGTTGTCAGGGCGATTATAGTCCCTGCTGATTTTCAGGCGAAGAATGGCGATTATAAGTACCAATGGCATAGGGTAGGAAATGAAGAGGATTGGAAGAATTTTAAAGTAAAATATCAAGGGAGGGATTATTGCAAGGATTGCCATTCTGCCCAATATGGGCAAGCAACCTCATCAAAACATGCCCTTGTTCAGTGTGAGAATTGTCATGGTCCTGCAATAGAACATCCGGTTAACCCTGCTAAACTCACCATTGACAAAAGCAGGGAGTTATGCCTGAGGTGTCATGCAAAACTGCCATACAGACCTGCTGTGTATGCAGGACTTCCGGCAGGGCCCATACCTTTGAAGATGCAGGACGGAGAGCAGCATAATCCGGGGATTGAATGTGTAACCTGTCACGATGTCCATAGGGCAGGATTCAAGGGAGGGAAATAGAAATGAAACTGACGAGAAGAGAATTGCTTAAGATGGGCTTCATATCAGTTGCAGGCACAGTAATACCCTTAAGCGCCCTTGAGATATTAAAGCCAGAAGCGTTTGCCTCATTGAAGCACAGCAAGAAAAAGAGGTGGGGGTTTGTGGTTGATGCCACAAAGTGCGTAGGCTGCGGCATGTGTGTAAAGGCATGTAAACTTGAAAATGAAGTGCCTTTTGAGTCCAATGTATCAAGGACATGGGTTGAGAGATATGTAGTCACAAAAGACGGCGATGTGATAATAGACTCTCCGAAAGAGGCTCGATACGGATTTATAAAGAATGATCCGCAGGGCAAAAAAATTAAAGATGAAGATATAGTCAAGGGATTTTTTGTTCCCAAGCTCTGCAATCAGTGTGATAAACCTTCATGTGTTCAGGTGTGCCCTGTAGGCGCCACTTACAAGACCGAAGATGGAGTAGTGCTTGTGGACAGGACATGGTGCATAGGCTGCGGCTATTGCGTTCAGAACTGCCCATATGGTGCGAGGTTCTTCCATCCTGTCTATAATACGGCAGAGAAATGCACATTCTGCTATCACAGGATAACAAAGGGTATGAAGGCTGCATGTGTTGACGCCTGCGCCTTCGGAGCAAGGAAGATAGGGCTCATCAATGACCCTCAGAGCGAGGTGCATAAGATTATTAACACTGAGAGGGTTGCGGTATTGAAGCCTGAATTCGGCAACGAACCACAGGTCTTTTATATCGGCTTAGACCATATAGTGAGGTGATAAAATGACACATGCACACGGAGAATTATGGACAATAAAAGAGCTTTTCACCTATCCGAATGAGTTTATATACTGGACGGTTCATATAGCTGTTTATCCTTATTTGACAGGGCTGGTAGCAGGAGCGTTCGTTTTAAGTTCCCTTTATCATGTCTTCGGGAAAAAAGAACTGAAACCGGTCGCCAAATTTTCTCTCGTCTTTTCATTCGCTCTGCTTATCATGGCGCCGCAGCCCCTGCTGCTCTTTCACCTGACACAGCCGCAGAGGGCATTCAATGTCTTTTTCACCCCGCACTTTTATTCGGCGATTGCAGCCTTCGGCGTTGTCTTTTCAGCATATATGGCCATAGTCGGTGCAGAGATATGGTTTGCCTATAGACCCTTCATTGTTGAGCAGGCTCATGGCCGGAAGGGAATAATGGGGCTTTTGTATAAGACAATGACCCTCGGCAGCTATGACCTTAGCGATAAGGCGCTCCATACCGATGAGAAGATCGTAAAGATACTGGCTGCGATAGGAATACCTTCAGCAGCATTTCTGCACGGTTATGTCGGCTTCATATTCGGCTCTGTTAAAACAGTTGCTCTCTGGAAGACGCCTCTTATGCCATTCATCTTCCTTATGTCTGCGATCATCTCTGGTGTGGCGCTCTGCATAGCCACTTATATAGTTGGCATGAAATTATTCAAAAGGACTATCTGTCCTGATACCGTAAGGAGTATGGGCAAGGTACTGGCAGGTTTTATCATCATCGCCTTTATTCTTGAGTCTATAGACATAGTCTTCCATAGTTATACAGCAGAGGAGTTCTGGGGTATTCTAAGTGTGGTTCTTTTTGAAAGAGTTGCCTTTGACATGTTTGTTGTGCAATGGGGTCTTGGGATGATCGTTCCGTTGATAATGCTGCTCTTGCCGAAAGTTGGAACATTACGGGCATTTATTGCATCAGCTCTGGTTCTAAACGGGGTATTTGTGATGAGATGGAATGTTGTCATAGGCGGACAGTCAATGTCAAAAAGCTTTGCAGGGTTTATGCAGTATAAGATGCCTATAATACCGTATAACCTTGAGACCTTAAGAGAAGGGCTTGTGGCAGTGATATTCCTTCTTGTAATGCCATTTGTTCTTCTTTGCATCTTTAACAAGATACTGCCTGTTTTCCCTAAGAGAAAGGGCATTACTGCAAGCGATATAATGACTCACATGCCTTTGACTGTTACTACCAAAACGCCTGTAGAAGAGGTGGCAGATATTCTCGTCTCAAAGAACATAAGCGGCGTTCCGGTAGTAGACAGCAATAAAAAAGTTGTAGGAGTCCTATCAGAGTCGGATGTTATATTCAGAAAAGAGGCTGACTCTCTCACGGCAAAGGATATAATGACTGCTCCGCCTGTAACAGCTTATGCGGATACAAGTCTGGCGGAATTAAGACAGATAATGGCTGATAAACATATAAAAAGAATAATTATAACTGATAAAGAGGGACATGCCGCAGGTATAGTATCACGAATAGATGTTGTGAGGGCGCAGGAGATGGGCGAGTGCCAGAATTAATAGAATGCTTTTGAAATGTGACAGAGATTTTATAACTTTTTGAAAAACACCCCGCTTTGGCGGGGTGTTTTTTGGTTTGAAACCGCATCACGGAGGTCAGATTTGCCGCTCTACAACGATAATGAAAATTTGGAACGCGCTGAACTCTACCGCCTTTTTGCTCATCTTTTTATGCAGACCCCGGACGATGAACTCCTTATGCATGCAAAAGAACTCTTTGGGATGGATTTTAACGATTCTATTGTTGATATAGCCTCAGACTTTACAAACCTTTTTTTGGGTCCGGGCACGCACTTGCCGCCCTATGAATCCCTCTATAATTATCCTGTGGGTGATTCTCCAAGGATGTGGGGAAAGGCTGCCAGTGATGTGCAATACATTTATGCAGCAGCAGGATTGATGCTGGATGAAGAGATAAATCTTGTTCCTGATCATATATCCGCAGAACTGCTTTTTATGAACTATCTCATAGAAAACAACTTATTAATTGAACAGCAGAGGTTTTTTGAAGAACACCTCCTTGAATGGATACCGGTATACTGCGATGAAATCTATAATCATGCCAATACAGTCTTTTACAAAGATATTGCAAAACTCTTAAAGGAATTTATACTATCTGATTATGAAGAAATTATCAAATGATCCTGAAAAACCTTTATTCAGGCAGTTTCTTGAAGCAAGTAGCGTTGGCATACACCTTGTTATTTCTACGTTTGTCGGTCTTGCCATCGGTTATGGTCTTGACAAGCTTCTCGGCACCTCACCATATTTGACGGTAATATTTCTGATTATAGGCATAGTTGCCGGATTCAGGGAATTGATAAGAATAGCCAAGAAGCAGGATAAATAAGAAACTTATGGAACATTCTGAGCTAATGATAAAGAGGATTTACCGGCAATCCGCATTTGCGGTTGGAGCTCTTGCAATAATAAGCCTTTTTTTCACTGACTGGCGGTTTTCATTGGGCATAGTGATAGGCGGACTTGCAGGCGAGGTCAATCTGCGCGGGATCGTATGGAGCGTGCGGTCATTGCTCGGAACAGAGAAGGCTCAGATAAAAATGATGGTTCTCAGCATGTTCAGGCTTTTTGCTATATTTTTTGTGCTCGCTGCCCTCGCTGTGTTCAAAATGATAAATGTATATGGACTGCTCGTTGGTTTTACTGTAGTATTTATCATAATGATTAAAGAGGGAATCATAGTGGCAAAGAGGAGATCTTAAATGTTCAACTGGCTTGTGATAATCGCTATTTTTTTAGTGCTTATGGCCCTGAAGCTCACGAAGTTTATCGGCGTTGCAATAATACTCGCTCTGGTTGTCATGTTAATTGCAAAAAACAGTTTTTTAAAGGGCAGAAAAGGAAGTAAAGACTTATAATCCGTAATTATGTCTGACCATGGATATTTAATTAATAAAAGCAGGAGGGATAGATAGTGCTGAAGTTTAATTTCTCCAATTTAATGAATGATGTAATAGGTGAAGCAGGTCTTGCAGAAGACGATTTCAGTTCGGTCAATACAGATTCTGCAATGGAAGGAATACTATCGAGAAAATATACTGAAATGGAATTTTTAGACCTTTATAAAGCAGATGTCTCTCCTGTGAAGGAGGCAGGAAAATACGCACGGGGATTTGAGAACTTCTTGCTTTTGGGAATAGGAGGCTCTGCGCTTGGACCGAGGTCAATCCTTGAAGCATTAAGCCCCTTTCATAATCTCAAAAAAAATCCGAGGGTATTTATTTACGACAATGTTGATCCTATGACCTTAGAGACAATGCTTAATATCATAGACCTTAAAAATACGGGCATAAATGTGATCACAAAGTCTGGAAGCACTGCAGAGACCATCGCCTCGTTTATGATCATATGGCAGGGACTGAAAGAACAGGCATCAAAGCCTGAAGACCACATTATCGTAACAACAGACCCTGAGAAAGGAAATCTCAGAAAGATTGTTCGCGATTATAATCTCAGGTCGCTTTCTATACCTCCAGGAGCCGGAGGAAGGTATTCAGTGCTCAGCCCTGTAGGACTGCTTCTTGCGGAAGTAATAGGAATGAACTCTGAAGAGTTCCTCAAAGGCGCAGGGGATATGCATAAGGTATGCATGAATAAGGATTTGGGGAGTAACCCTGCACTTATGTTTGCATCATGCCTTTATCTCATGCAGCAGAAAAAGGGCAGGTCCATTACGGTCATCATGCCCTATGCGGACAGGCTGAAGCCTTTTTCAGAATGGTTCTGTCAGCTCTGGGCTGAAAGCCTCGGCAAGGAAGGAAAGGGACTGACTCCGTATCCGTCCGTAGGAACAACGGATCAGCATTCGCAGTTGCAGTTGTGGATGGAAGGGCCTGAAGATAAGGTAGTTGTATTTCTCGCGATTGAAGACTACGGGACGGACATCGAGATACCTAATGTTTTTCAGGAGATGGAGGGGTTGAGTTATCTGTCAGGACACAGCCTCGGAGAGTTGATAAAGATAGAGCAGGAGGCGTCAGAGATAGCGCTGACAAAAAATAGAAGGCCGAATATTACCATAAGAATTCCTGAGATAGACGCATATCATATCGGGCAGATGTTTCATTTCTTCGAGCTTGCCACGGCAATGACAGGATTTTTATTCCATATAAATCCGTTTAACCAGCCCGGAGTAGAGGAAGGGAAAAATCTTACTTACGGCATGATGGGCAAAGAGGGATACGAGGCAAAGAGGAAAGAATTTGCGAGATACAGACTGCATAAAGGCAGATTCGAAATTTAATTTCGCGGATGTTCTCTTCTCCACTCCTCCGGGGTTTCTCTAAGCCCCCCTTTTCCCCAGATGCCTGTTTTACGGGTTTGTGCCTTTTTCTGGGCAGCTATCAATCTCTCTACATGTTTCACATTCGGAGGTATTGTATAAAGCACTGCATATCCGTCTTCGATCATCCTCTCATTTATCAACTTCTTATCATCTGTCCACAAATAAGCTAACAATCTTCCATATTTGTCTCTTTCATTAATGTCAAGTTCAATACGCACTATCCAGTCACTGTCGCTTATGAGTTTCTTGAGGTGTCTCTTTGCTCTTCTACCCCACGGCTCCTGCCCAAGTTCAGGCGCATCCATTCCAATGAGCCTTACACGCTCTGTCTTAAGGGAAAGCCGCGAAATTCGTATGCTTACTGTATTGCCATCATGGACCTTCGTGACTCTGACCTTTGCAGGGAACGCAGCATCTGCAGGGGATACGGTGAATAAAAAGAGGATAATAATTATCGAAAATGACGATTTAAGATTTAAGAGTTCAGATTTTAAAAAATTAGAAATCATAAATTTGCAATCTAAAATCCAAACAATTCTTGTATAATAAAAATGCTTCACGGGATATATTAAGACAGGTTATAGGAGATAGGCAAGGGGCAACATGAAAAATATAGTTCTAACCGGATTTATGGGAACCGGAAAGACAGAGATTGGCAGGATACTGTCCAAAAAGCTCGGATATATGCTTGTGGACGCTGACACAGAGATAGAAAAAGAGCAGAATCTGGCGATAACCGAAATTTTTAAGCAATATGGAGAGCTTAAGTTCAGAGAGATAGAGTCAGGTGTTATAAGACGACTCTCGATGCTTGAAAATACAATAATATCTACAGGCGGTGGCGCTGTGCTAAGACAGGAGAATATGGATAACCTCAGAAAAAAAGGTGTGATAGTCTGCCTTACAGCATCTCCCGATACGATTCTTAAAAGAACGAGCAATAACAATGACAGGCCGCTTCTTCAGGTCGAAAACCCTCTTCAGAAAATAAAGGAACTTCTTGACTTCAGAAAGCCGTATTATGCGAAGGCTGATATAATGATAGATACCGAAAATAAAACACCGCTTGAGGTGGCAGAGGAGATAATAGAAAAAACAAATGAGTGCAGGAGAAAGAACAATACAAAAGGTAAGGGTTGAACTGCAAGAGAGAAGCTACGAGATCATTATTGGAAGCGGTATTTTAGCTAATATAGGAGAAAAGCTTCTCAGATTCAGCTTCAGTCCAAAAATTGCCGTTATAAGCAATCCTACTGTGTTTAATCTGTACGGCGATGCTGTCATCGCATCGCTGAAAAACGCAGGTTTCGACTGCTTGCATATCCTTATTCCAGACGGTGAGGAGTATAAAAATTACAATCAGGCTTATCAGATATTGACCGAACTGCTGAAGAACAGGCTCGACAGGAATTCCTGCCTTATCGCACTCGGAGGCGGGGTGATAGGAGACATAACTGGTTTTGTTGCCTCGATATATATGCGTGGCATCCATTTTGTGCAGGTTCCGACAACTCTTCTCGCTCATGTTGACAGCTCTGTCGGCGGAAAGACAGGCGTAAACCATGAACTCGGTAAAAATATGATAGGAACATTTTATCAGCCGAGGCTCGTTTGGATAGATATTGATACTTTGAAGACACTGCCAAAAAGGGAGTTGCTGTGCGGCATTGCTGAGATAATAAAATATGGCGTGATATGGGACAAGGATTTATTCGATTTTATGGAGAGCGAAAAGGACGATATTTTAGGCCTCAATAAAAACGCCTTGAGTTTCATTATCAAACGCTCCTGCGAGATAAAGGCAGAGGTTGTCTCAAAGGATGAAAGGGAATCAGGTTTGAGGGCAATACTTAATTACGGGCATACAATTGGTCATGCCATAGAGACCGAAACAGCTTACAGGAAATTCCTTCACGGAGAGGCAGTTGCTGTTGGAATGCACTTTGAGGCTAAGATTGCTGAACTGGCCGGTTTTATTGACAATAAACAGGTTATAAGGATAAAAACTGTTATAGATTCCTACGGCCTCCCTTCTGAACTGCCTATGGATTTAGACAGCAACAAATTGGTCTCTCATATGCAGCTTGATAAAAAGGTGGTAGCAGGGGAGATGAAATTCATTTTGCCTGAAGGCATAGGAAAGGTCAAAATTCAAAAAGGGATTAATTCGGAATATATCAAAAAGGTATTGACTCAATAAAAAAGTGGGCTGCTAAAGGCAGCC
>JASEGS010000010.1 GCA_030017995.1 Thermodesulfovibrionales bacterium | reverse complement strand
ATACGTTGAGTCATCAAACCTCCGGTAACATTTTACTATGAGTCAACTGGGTGAACCAGATGGGTATAGACATATTAACCAGTTTATAGATGGATTTGAAGGAGAAGGGATAGAGAGTCAATTTTATGTATAAATTATTCTTTATCGGTGCCATTTACAAAAACAGTTCCTTCTTCCTTATAGCTGCCTCTATAAATGCCCTGAATAGCGGGTGCGGCTCAATGGGTTTTGACTTGAATTCCGGATGGAACTGGCAGCCAAGAAACCATGGATGATTCCTGAGCTCGACCATCTCTACGAGTTCGCCGTCAGGAGATGCGCCGCTGATTATAAGGCCGTTCTTTGTTAAAAGTTCCCTATACTTATTATTGAACTCATATCTATGCCTATGCCTCTCTGATATCTCTTTTATTCCATAAGCATTAAAGGCGCGTGTCCCTTCTTTGATAACACACGGGTATGCACCGAGCCTCATAGTCCCGCCCATGTGTGAATCCTTTGTCCTCTCTTCTATTTTCCCGGTCCTGTGGTTATACCATCTTTCCATTAGATAAATAACTGGTTCCTTTATTCCTGTATCAAATTCTGTGCTGTTTGCTGATAGTCCGCACACATCGCGGCTGAATTCTATAACGGCTGTCTGCATTCCGAGACATATGCCAAAGTACGGTATCTTTTTCTCCCGCGCATATCTGACCGCCTTTATTTTCCCCTCTATTCCCCTGCTTCCGAATCCGCCAGGAACGAGGATCCCGTCCACCTCTGAGAGAAGGACCTCTGCTCCCCTTGCCTCTATTTCTTCTGCATCCACCCAGTGCAGATTCACCCTCGCATTATTGGCAATGCCCCCATGAAGCAGCGCTTCTGTAAGGCTCTTATAGGCATCCTTCAGGCCAACATATTTACCTACAATAGCAATGGTAACTTCGAATTTCGGCTCTTTTATCCTCTTTACAACCTCTGTCCAGAGTGATAAATCCGGTTCTGGCCGATTGAGTGAAAACTTTTTCTCTATCAGCTTATCAAGGCCTTCTGCCTTAAAGCAGAGGGGGACTTCATAAACAGTTTCCACATCTATGGCTGCTATAACTGCATCCGGCTCAATATTACAATGAAGGGCAATCTTTCTTTTAACATCCGGGGATAGCGGCATTTCAGTCCTGCAGAGGAGTATGTCAGGCTGTATACCGATAGCCCTCAGTTCTTTAACGCTGTGCTGAGTGGGCTTGCTCTTCAATTCGCCGGCAGCCTTTATATAAGGAACAAGGGTAAGATGCATATAAAGGACATTCTCCCTTCCTGCTTCATACCTGAACTGCCTTATGGCTTCAAGGAATGGCAGGCTCTCGATGTCTCCAACAGTACCGCCGATTTCTACGATTATTACATCGTAATCCCTTGTTGCCGCAGACCGGATAGCCTCTTTTATAGCATCTGTTATATGGGGGACCACCTGAACTGTATCGCCGAGATAATCTCCCCTCCTTTCCTTGGTTATCACATTGTTATATATCTTCCCTGTGGTATAGTTATTGAAAACAGAGGTCCTTACATGGGTGAACCTCTCATAATGCCCCAGGTCAAGATCGGTCTCGCATCCATCATCTGTAACAAAGACCTCGCCATGCTCAAACGGGCTTAGCGTCCCCGGGTCAACATTTATATAAGGATCAAGCTTCTGAATCGTAACACTTATACCCTTGGCCTCAAGTAGCGCCCCTGTGGCTGCTGCTGCAATACCCTTTCCAAGTCCTGATACAACTCCTCCGGTTACAAAGATATACTTAGGCATTTTTCCACCTTTTCTGCATCCATTGGTGTGTCCACTCCTATGGTTTCGAATTGTGTTTCTTTTACCTTTATCTTAAAACCGTTCTCAAGTGCCCGTAACTGCTCCAGTTTTTCTATCTGTTCCAGCCTTGCAGGTGGAAGCGCTGAAAGCCTCAATAATACATCTGCTTTGTACGCGTATATGCCAATGTGCTTGTAACAGAAGACAGAAGACAGATTAAAAAAGTCTGTTTTCTGTTTTCTGTTTTCTGTCTTCTGAAATATGTCCCTGTGAAATGGTATTGGAGATCTCGAAAAATAGAGGGCAAACCCTTCTTCATTAAAAACCACTTTTACTACATTAGGATCAAAAATGTCTTCGGCGTCTTCTATCCTTTTTGCAAGGGTCCCCATGGATGCCAATTCGTCATCCATTACTGAAATAACCTCATCCACCATATCCGGATGGACCATGGGCTCATCCCCCTGAACATTAACGATGATATCGGTGCTTTTTATTTTGTATCCTGCTTCCTGAAGCCTTACAGCCGCCTCTGCAATCCTGTCTGTTCCTGAAAGATGTCTCTCAGATGTCATTACAGCTTTGCCGCCAAAGCCCTTCACAGTATCGTAAATGAGTTTATTTTCAGTTGCCACAAAAACATCCTGTGCAAGCATTGCTTGCTTTGATCTTTCATATACATGCTGAATCATAGGCTTTCCTGAAAGGTGATAGAGGGGCTTTCCCGGGAAGCGGGTTGAGGCGTATCTGGACGGTATAATTACAATAGCGGGCATACCTTTTTTTATGATAACATAAAAGGTATTAATATTTTACAAGACTAATTTACATTATGAAAACTTCCTTTATAAAACTCCTTTTCTATTATAGCCCTGCAACTATTTCAGGACTTCTCTTGTTTTTCTCTTTCCCGGAGATGGATATATTTCCACTGGCATGGATAGCTTTGATACCTTTGCTCATATTTCTTTATGATAAAGATACAAAGACTTCCTTTAAAGCAGGCTTTTTCTTTGGCTGCGTATATTTTTTCAGTACCACATACTGGATCTATCACTCTATCAATAAGTACGGCTCGATACCTTTTATCCCGAGTCTTTTCTTAGTTTTATTGCTGAGTCTGTATCTAAGTCTGTACCCAGCTCTTTTTTCAAGCCTTTATTCTTCCATCTTAAAAAGAAGCACCCTGCCTGCCATGTTTGTCGCTCCTGTTCTGTGGACAACTTTAGAGTTTGTCCGCTCATATGCCCTTACAGGATTTCCATGGTCGAGTCTGGGTTACAGCCAGTACAAGTTTTTGCCTTTCATTCAGGGCGCTGATATAACCGGCATTTATGGCATCTCTTTTATTTTAGTGGCTGTAAACGGCGCATTTGCTGATATGTTTTTGCTCAGCCGAAGAAAGGAGAAGCGTCCCTTGTTTCCCCTTATTCCCACGGTCAGCGGTTTTGTAATTCTTTTTATTTTACTTATCGCCACATTCTCCTATGGCTTTTACAGACTGAACGAGATACGGGAAGGGACACATATCAAAGCTGCTGTTGTTCAGGGAAATATAGAGCAGGACAAAAAATGGGTGCCATCCTATCAGGATGAAGTTGTCAAAATATACAAAGAGTTATCAATAAGTGCCTCCCTGCAAAAGCCGAATATTATTGTATGGCCGGAAACAGCCGTGCCTTTTTATTTTGGAGCAGATAATGCCCGCTCTAATGAAGTCATTTCTTTTCAGAGAGGGTTGAACTCTTACCTTCTGTTTGGAAGCGTTCTTTTTAAAGAAGGGAATCTTTTTACCAACAGCGCTGTTTTCCTTAATAAAGATGGCAATATTTCTTACCTGCATGATAAAATACATTTAGTCCCCTTCGGAGAATATGTCCCTTTAAAAGGAATTTTATTCTTTGTTGATAAATTAGTTGTGGGAGTTGGAGATTATGTCCCCGGAAAAGATTACATCAGGGCAGTAACTCCTTTTGGAAGTTTCGGTACCCTTATTTGCTACGAAATAATATTCCCGGGCCTTGTGAGAAAGTTTTATACTCGCGGCGGTGATTTTATTGTAACAATAACAAACGACGCGTGGTTTGGCAAGACACATGGTCCTTACCAGCATTTCAGCATGTCTGTGTTCAGGGCAGTTGAGAACAGAAAGCCTGTTATAAGGGCTGCAAACACTGGAATATCGGGGTTTATTGACAGTAATGGAAGGATAATGGGAAGAACAAATCTATTTGAAAGGACTTTTCTGGTTAAAGAGGTAAAGACAGATAAAACCCTGTCTTTTTATACAAAATTTGGAGACATTTTTTCGTATTTTTGCATTGTAACTGCAATACTATTATCAATAAAAAAGAAGTAATCATGTTATACAAAAGATATGGAGGAGAAAATGGTTTTACAAGCCGAGCTTAAAGACTATGTGGATACCCTCAAAGAAAAAATAATCTCTTTAAGAGGTTATCTTTGATGTTGACAGGCTTAAGATTGAACTGTCATACATAGAAAAAGATCTTTTTTCAGAAGATGTGTGGTCATCTCCTGAAAAAATAAAAGAGCTTCAAAAAGAAAAATCCCGGATAGAAGAGACAATCCTACCATTAGAGACGGCTTTAAGCAAAATACTCTATCTTGAAGAATCAGTAAACATTTTGAGCGAAGACGAGGGAGAAATCTTCTTCGACGAACTCAAAAGAGAAGTTGATAATTTAAAGAAAAGCATAGAGGAATTAGAATTAAGGTTGCTTCTCTCAGGAGATGTAGATAGGAACAATGCCATTTTAACTATACACCCGGGCGCTGGTGGGACGGAAAGTCAGGACTGGGCACAGATGTTGATGCGAATGTATCTACGTTGGGCAGAATACCATAATTTTGAGACAGAGATTGTTGATTTACAAGCAGGGGATGAAGCAGGAATAAAGAGTGTTACTTTAACTGTTAAAGGACCGTATGCTTACGGCTATCTGAAAGCCGAGGCTGGTATTCATAGATTGGTGAGAATCTCTCCTTTTGATGCAAATAAACGAAGACATACTTCTTTTTCTGCCGTGCTTGTTTATCCTGAAATACAAGATGATATAAAAATTGACATCAAAGACGATGACATTAAAATAGATACTTTTAGAGCATCGGGTGCTGGTGGACAGCATGTAAATAAAGTTTCATCCGCTGTAAGGATTACACATATACCTACAGGTATAATAGTGTCCTGTCAAAGCGAAAGGTCCCAGTACAGAAATAGAGAAGTCGCTATGAAAATATTGAGATCACGGCTTTATGATATCTCCATTAAAGAAAGAGAAAAGAAATTAGATGATATTGTTGGAGATAAGAAAGATATATCATGGGGAAATCAAATAAGGTCTTATATCCTTCAGCCATACAGACTTGTAAAAGATCATAGGACTAATATAGAGATTGGAAATGTAGATGCAATTCTCGAAGGTGATATTGATGTTTTTATCACTGGGTATCTCAAAACATTGGCACAAAAAAAATAAACGTCTTTATCTACTATTATATTATTAATATTTTATAGTTGTATTAGTAGAGATGGTTAAAATGTTAATAATCATTAAAAAATATTGATTATCAGGATATTATATTAATAGAAAAGGTCATATGTTTTTAATATTTAATAACATTAAAAAAAGACAATTTTTAAACTAACAAATGCTGAACAAATTATTGCTATTGATTTGCTTCGTGGGCTATAATGACAAATGAAAAAAGCTGAACCTTTTAACAACTGTTAATAAATTGTTAGTAACGCCGTAAATGAACCACTCTGTTTAATAAGGAATCAAAGGATTTTTAATGACAAAGAGTTTAAATCTTGAAGATATCTGGGAGAAATGTCTTCTAAAGATAGCGGAAAAAGTTGGTGACAGCACATATGAATTATGGTTTAAGCCGACAAAACTTATCCAGTTGAAAGATAAGACAGCTATAATAGAGATCCCGAACAGATTTTTTAAAGATTGGATAGAGGACTATTACCCTGTTATCATTTCAGAAAGCATGGAGGGGCTTCTCAGGTATCCAATAGCAATAAAATTTAAAACCGCTGAAAAAGAAGATGCTTCGTTAAAAAGACTTGATTCGAAACTTGAAAATAGAAGGAGTAAACTGGCAAGCAGGGGAATTTATCTTAATCCTAAATATACCTTTAGTACTTTTATAGCAGGACCATCAAACCAATTTGCTCATGCTGCTGCTTCAAGAGTAGGGGAGAATCCAGGATATGCCTATAATCCATTGTTCATATATGGTGGAGTGGGTCTTGGAAAGACGCATTTAATGAATGCCATAGGCAACGCTATAGTAGATAAAAATACGTCAACAGTTGTTTGTTATATGTCAACAGAACAGTTCACAAACGAAGTGGTCTCTGCCATTAGACACCAGAAAATGGGAGAATTCAAGGATAAGTACAGAAATGTGGATGTGCTGTTAATTGATGACATTCAGTTCATATCTGGCAAAGCAACAACACAAGAAGAGTTTTTTCATACCTTTAACTCTCTATACGAGAAACAGCACCAAATAGTTGTTTCAAGCGACAGAGCTCCTCTGGAAATATCCGATATAACAGACAGGTTGAGGTCAAGGTTTAGTATGGGGCTTATTGCTGACATCCAGCCTCCGGAGATCGAGACAAAGGTAGCAATTATTTACAAAAAAGCCGAGATGGACAGGATAGCTATCGATGATGATGTAGCTTACTTCATTGCTACGAAAATAAAATCCAATATAAGGGAACTGGAAGGTTGTTTGATAAAGCTTGGGGCGCATGCCTCTCTAACAGGTATGCCAATAAATATTGAGATGGCAAAAAATGTATTAAAAGATCTTATATCGAGGGAAGACAGACCTGTAACAGTGGAGTTGATACAAAAGGTTGTTTGTGAATACTTTGGAATAAAAACGCAGGACATAAAGGCAAGGAAGAGGACAAAAGAAATAGCAAATGCGAGACAAATAGCCATGTATCTTTCAAAACAATACACACACCTGTCTTTAAGTGAAATCGGCAGGAATTTTGGCGGAAAAGACCACGCCACAGTTATCTATGCATGCAAACAAGTTGAAGACAGGAGAAGAGCGGACGAGAATCTGAATAAAAGCATAGAGAACTTAGTGAGAAGGATTAAGTAATTTTTATATAAAAAGGCGGAGGTAGCTATGAAAGTTACAGTAGAAAAAGAGGAATTACAAAAGAGGCTTTCAGACATACAGAATATTGTAGAAAAAAAGAATACAATGCCGATTTTAAACCATTTCCTTCTTACTATTGAAAAAGGCAAATCATACATTACAGCCACGGATTTGGAAACAGCTTTTAAAGAGCCAATTAAACTTACGGCTACAGAAGAAGGCAAAATGTGTATCCCTGCGAGAAAACTACTGGAGATAGTTCGTGAAATGGAAGATGATATAGCGCTGGAATCTATGGATTCACAATGGGTCAAGGTTAAATCTAGAAAAAGCCATTTTCGCCTTGCCTGCCTGTCTGCTGACGAGTTTCCTGTATGGCCATCCCTGGAAAACACCGAAAATATTGCCATACCGCCGGATGCCCTTCTTGAAATGATAGAGAAGACTCTTTACGCAGCAGGGGAAGCTGACACGCGGTATGTATTAAATGGACTCTTGTTTCATATTAGAGAAGGGGGCGATTTTGTTTCAGTTGGCACAGACGGGCACAGACTGAGCATTTTGCAGAAAAAAATGGGTATGGGGTTGAAGGAAGAAAAAAAACTGATCATTTCGAGGAAATCCATTTCAGAACTGAGAAGATTCCTGCATGAAGAATCTAATAATGTGGATATAACGATAGGAAAGAACCACATCCTGTTTAAAGCAGGCGAAGTGCAATTTTTAACAAGATTGATAGAAGGCACATACCCTAACTATGAGCAGGTAATCCCTACCGCAAATGAAAAGACAATGGTGGTGGACAGAGAGCTGCTGACAAAGGCATTGAGAAGGGTCTCCATAATGAGCAAGGAAAGAAGCAGTGCTGTGAAGATGGAAATAGCCCCTAATAACATGGTTATTTCAGCATCTAACCCTGACATTGGAGAGGCAAAAGATGAGATCAATATAAATTATTCAGGAGAAGAGATGGCCGTAGCCTTTAATGCAAAATACATATTGGATTCTCTGAATGTAATGACCTCTGACAATGTGATATTCAAGCTTAATGAAGCCCTCAGCCCGGCTCTGATAATGGAGGAAGGAAGAGAAGATTATAAATGTGTAATTATGCCAATGAGACTATAGACAAGAAGGGAGATAAATGGAAGAAACAAAAACACCGGCTATAAGCGAGACGAACGAGACCTACGGAGCCGAAGAAATAAAAATACTAAAAGGCTTGTCTGCTGTGAGGGTTAGACCAGCCATGTATATTGGCTCTACAGGCATAGAAGGACTTCATCATCTCGTATATGAAGTAGTGGACAATAGTATGGATGAGGCGCTCGCCGGGCATTGTACAAATATTGAAGTCACTTTACACCACGACGGCAGTTGCACAGTGATAGACAACGGAAGAGGGATTCCCACTGAACCACATCCAGGCGACCCCGAGGGAAGGACAGCAGCAGAGATAGTTCTCACAGAACTCCATGCCGGCGGGAAGTTTGAATCCAAGGCATACAAGATCTCCGGAGGACTCCATGGGGTTGGGGTGTCTGTTGTGAATGCTCTTTCTGAATGGCTGGAAGTGGAGATAAAACAGAACGGACGCGTCTATCAGCAGAGGTTTGAGCGCGGGAAAACAATGTCCCTTTTGAATGTTGTTGGTAAGACAAAGGGCAGGGGCACGAAGATAACTTTTAAGCCGGATCCAGAAATTTTTGAAACCACAGAATTCAATTACGATGTTTTAGTGCAGCGCTTGAGGGAACTGGCATTTTTGAACCAAGGACTGCTGATAAGCATAACAGATGAGCGAACAACAAAGAGTCAGGTTTTTCTTTATAAAGGAGGGATTGTTTCTTTTGTGGAGCACCTCAATAAAAACAAAACGCCTGTGCATCCAAAACCGATTTACATTCAGGGTGAGAAAGAGGGTATTATTGTCGAAATAGCCCTTCATTATAACGATGGATATGCTGAAAACATACACACCTTTGCAAACAATATAAATACGAGAGAAGGGGGAACGCATCTTGTCGGGTTTAAATCAGCCCTCACAAGGACATCAAACAGCTATGCCACATCCTCCGGCATTTTAAAGGAAGGAAAAGAAAGCATATCGGGTGAAGACATAAGAGAAGGCCTTACAGCAGTCATAAGTGTAAAGCTCCCGAATCCCCAGTTTGAAGGCCAGACAAAGATGAAGCTCGGCAATAGCGAGGTGAAAGGTCTTGTAGAGTCTGTGACAAATGAAGCTCTCTCCGCATATTTTGAAGAAAACCCTTCTGTTGCAAAAAAGATAATAGAAAAGGCGATACAGGCAGCAAGGGCGAGGGAGGCAGCGAGAAAGGCGAGGGAACTGACAAGGAGAAAAGGAATTCTTGAGGACACAGGATTGCCGGGAAAACTGGCTGACTGTTCTGAAAAAGACCCCGCCAGGTCAGAGATATTCATTGTAGAGGGGGACTCAGCCGGAGGCTCTGCAAAACAGGGCAGGGACAGACGGTTTCAGGCAATATTGCCGCTCAGGGGAAAGATTCTCAATGTAGAAAAGGCAAGGTTTGATAAGATGCTCTCTTCTGAGGAGATACGGACAATGATAACAGCATTGGGCACCAGCATAGGGCCTGAGGAATTTGATGCTGCTAAGAGCCGGTATCATAAAATAGTTCTTATGACAGACGCTGATGTAGACGGCTCCCATATAAGGACGCTCCTTTTAACCTTCTTTTATAGGCAGATGCCCGAGCTTATTGAAAGGGGATATCTTTATATAGCTCAACCGCCTCTTTTCAGGGTAAAAAGAGGTAAAACAGAGAGGTATGTCCAGAATGAAACAGAGTTGATGGCTATGCTCTTTGAGCTTGCAGCAGAAGACATCAAAGTAGAAACCTCTTCTGGTTTATTGGGTGGCAAGAGACTGGTACCACATCTTAAAAAGATTTCAGCATATGAAAAGCTGATGGAATGGTTTGACAGAAGGAGGAAGGATCCGAAAATTATAGCCATGCTTCTCGACTGGAATGTTGACAAGGAAAGCTTTAAATCAGAAGAAGCAGTTAAAGATCTTTTGCAGAAGATAATAAACAGTATCCCTAATGTAAAGCATGAAGGAATAAGTTTTGATGAAGAACACGAGGCCTTTGCTGTTGAAATTAGAAGGCAAAACTATAAGGTCGAACTTTCCGCATCTTTTATTCTTTCGCCAGAATTCAAGGAGGCTGCGCAGGTATACAAAGAGATAAAAAAGATATTTGGTGAATCGCCCTATAAACTGCATATAAAAGATGATTTAAAAGAAGTTGTTAGTGTAAAGGAACTTCTCGACACAGCCGCTGATGCATCAAAAAAAGGACTATCTATTCAAAGGTATAAAGGACTTGGGGAGATGAATCCCCAGCAGTTGTGGGAGACCACAATGGACCCTGAAAAAAGGACTTTTTTGCAAGTTAGTGTTGAGGATCTGGTAAGTGCTGATGAAATATTTACAGTGCTCATGGGCGATCAGGTAGAACCGCGCAAAGAGTTTATCGTCAAGCATGCCTTGGAGGCGAGGAATCTGGATATTTAAAAAACCGAGAGGCGTTACAGCCTTCCCTTCAAGAGTTCATCCACCACTGATGGGTCTGCGAGAGTGGAGGTATCTCCTAAATCTTCCACATCTCCCTTAGCAATTTTTCTCAAGATTCTCCTCATTATCTTTCCGCTTCTTGTTTTTGGCAGCCCCGGTGCGAACTGTAGTTTGTCAGGGGTAGCAATCGGGCCTATTATTGTTCTTACATGCCCCAGAAGTATTTTTTTCAGTTCATCAGACGGCTCTTGGCCTTCTTTTAAGGTGACATAGACATAGATGCCTTCACCTTTGATATCATGTGGATAACCTACCACAGCTGCTTCTGCGACAGCCTCATGACTCACCAGCGCTGACTCCACCTCTGCGGTGCCAAGCCTGTGGCCTGATACATTTATGACATCGTCTATTCTTCCCATGAGCCAGTAATCACCGCCTTCGTCAATCCTTGCACCATCCCCTGTGAAGTATTTCCCGGGGAATCTGGAAAAATAGACTTCTTTGAACCGTTTATTCTCGATGTCTCCATATGTTCCCCTTATCATTCCCGGCCATGGTTTTTCGATCACAAGATAGCCGCCCTCATTGACGCCTGTTTTTTCACCCTTTTCATTTAAAACCGAAGGCACCACTCCTGGAAACGGTCTGTTGGCTGAACCGGGCTTTAAAGTCATAGCGCCAGGCAGCGGTGTTATGAGTATGCCTCCTGTCTCTGTTTGCCACCATGTGTCTACTATGGGGAGCTTGCTTTTGCCAACATGTGTGTGATACCACATCCACGCCTCTGGATTTATCGGTTCCCCCACACTCCCTAAAAGCCTGAGGGATGAGAGGTCATGTTTTGTTATCCACTGCTCTCCTTCTCTCATGAGCGCTCTTATTGCTGTAGGCGCTGTGTAGAATATGTTTACCTTATGCTTGTCGCAAATATCCCAGAACCTTCCGGGATTTGGATATGTCGGGATCCCTTCGAACATGAGACTTGTGGCTCCGCTGGAAAGAGGGCCGTAGACTATATAACTGTGTCCTGTTACCCATCCTATGTCTGCTGTGCAAAAGTGTATGTCTTCGTCGTGATAGTCAAATATCCATTTGAATGTGAGGTTTGTGAAAAGCACATACCCTCCTGTAGTGTGGAGAACGCCCTTTGGTTTTCCGGTTGAGCCAGAGGTATAAAGAATGAAAAGAGGGTCTTCTGCATCCATCCATTCAGGCTCGCAATAGTTGGCAATGTCCACGGCTGATATTTCTTCCTGCCACCATAAATCTCTGTTAGGCTCCATGTCCACTGCACCGTCGGTCCTTTTCACTACGATTACCTTTTCCACAGTGGGGCATTCTTGGAGAGCGGTATCTGCATTGGCTTTGAGAGGAATATTCCTTCCACCCCTGACGCTCTTATCAGAGGTGATTAGAAGTCTTGCCTTGCAATCCTGTATTCTGTCCCTCAATGCCTGTGCACTGAACCCGCCAAATACAACGCTGTGAATAGCGCCAATCCTTGCACATGCAAGCATGGCTATTGCAAGTTCTGGTATCATGGGCAGATATATGGTTACCCTGTCACCTTTCGTAACCCTGTGTTTCTTCAGCACATTGGCAAACCTGTTAACTTCATAGAAAAGCTGTTGGTATGTATATGTTTTATAACTGCCGTCATCCGCCTCCCATATAATAGCTGCCTTGTTCCTCACAGGGGTGTTCACAAACCTGTCAAGACAGTTATATGCTGCATTGAGCTTGCCGCCAATAAACCATTTTATTTCAGGGTTTTCAAAGTTCCACTCAAGAACCCTATCCCATTTTTTAAACCATGTGATATTCTTTTCTGCCATTTCTGCCCAGAAGCCTTCAGGATCTTCCACGGATCGCTTATACATCGCTTCGTAGTCCGCCATGCTTTTGATGAGCGCTCTTTCGCTGAACTTTTTTGACGGTGGGAATGTCCTTTTTTCCGCCATCAAAACATCAATACTCTCTTTAGTAGGCATTCCTAAAGTCCCCCTCTCTGAATAAATTGAAACTTCCTTGCAACAAGCTGCATGGGTTTCTCACTCCTCTTCCACAACCCTGCTGATACTTACTATTCTATCATCCGCCTCTAAGTCCATGAGCTTTACCCCCTGGGTATTTCTTCCCAGAACAGAAATATCGCCAGACTTTGTCCTTATCAATTTCCCTGAATTTGTTATCAGGACTATCCCGTCTTCATCCCTTACCTTGAGCATGCCCACTGCGCTGCCGCCTTTTTCTGTAATCTTAATGGAAATGACCCCTTTCCCTCCCCTGCCGTGAACAGGATATTCCTCTATCATTGTTCTCTTGCCAAGACCCTTTTCTGTTACAGTGAGAAGGCTCATCTTCTCTTCAACCACATCAGCAGAGACCACCTCATCCCCCTCTGAAAGCCGTATGCCTATAACGCCTCTTGCTGTCCGCCCCATATCCCTGACCCCTTCCTCTTTGAATCGCGCAGCAAGGCCGCTCTTTGTGCCTATTATAAGGTCATTATTGCCTGTGGTTTTTCTGACAGAAATGAGTTCATCCCTTTCATCAAGGGTTACAGCTATAATACCTTTCGCCCGTGGATTGCTGTATTCCTCAAGCGCTGTCTTTTTGACAACACCGCTTTTTGTAAACATCACAAGGTATCCTTCCTTGAAGTCCTTAACATTTATGGCAGTGGTTATTCTCTCTCCTTCTGACAGTGGCAGCAGATTAACAAGCGCCTTGCCTTTTGCTGTTCTGCCTGCCTCGGGTATTTGGTATATTTTCTGCCAGTAAAGCCTTCCCATGTTGCTGAAAAAGAGCATATGGTCGTGGGTTGAACCTATGAATAACTGTTCTACATAATCCTCTTCCCGCGTCTCCATTCCTACCAGTCCTTTCCCCCCCCGGCGCTGGCTTCTGTAAGTTGAAAGAGGGTTCCTTTTAATGTATCCGTTATGAGATATGGTGATTACCATCTCCTCTTCTGTGATGAGGTCTTCTATAGTTAGTTCCGAGGTCTCTGTAACTATTTCGGTCTTCCTGTCATCACCGTATTTGTTCTTAACCTCTAAGAGCTCTTCCTTTATAATTTGTGATACGAGCGCTTCGCTTCCAAGGATGGCTTTTAATCTTTCTATCTCTTTAAGTGTATCTTCGAGATCCTTTATAATCTTTTCTCTCTCAAGTCCTGTCAACCTCTGGAGTTTCATATCCAGTATAGCCTGAGCCTGAATTTCTGACAGGGGGTAATTGGCCATTAACCCTGTCTTTGCCTCTTCAGGGGTTTTTGATCTCCTTATGAGGCTTATAATTTCATCAATATGGTCAAGGGCTGTCTTCAGACCTTCAAGGATATGGGCTTTTTCTTCTGCTTTTCGCAGATCAAATCGCGTTCTTCTGAGAATCACATCCCGCCTGTGCTGAAGGAAGTAGCTAAGCATCCTTTTAAGGTTAAGTATGCGCGGCTGTCCGTTCACAAGGGCGAGCATAATGATCCCGAAAGTAGATTCCATTTGTGTATGTTTGTAGAGGTTATTAAGAATTACCTGCGGCACTTCTCCTCTCTTCAGTTCAATGACAACCCTTATTCCGTCCCTGTCTGATTCATCTCTAATCTCAGAGATGCCTTCAATGCGCTTTTCTCTGACGAGCTCTGCTATCTTCTCCATCAATCGCGCTTTATTCACCTGATATGGAAGTTCTGTGATAATTATGCTATCTCCGCCCCTCGCTTCTCTCTCTATCCTTGCTTTTGCCCTGACCTTTATCAAGCCCCTGCCATGGTTGTATGCATCGACTATTCCGGATGTTCCGTGTATTACAGCACCTGTAGGGAAATCAGGGCCTTTGATAACAGTCATTAAATCGCTTATTGAAATATCGGGGTTTTCGAGCAACAGTATTAACCCGGTTACCACCTCAGAGAGGTTGTGGGGCGGTATGTTTGTAGCCATTCCTACAGCTATGCCAGCAGAGCCATTGATTAAAAGATTTGGTATCCTTGTTGGCAGGACTGCAGGCTCTGATGTTGTCTCATCAAAATTGGGGACAAAGTCAACGGTTTCTTTGTCTATATCCATCAGGAGTTCTTCTGCTATTTTTGCAAGCCGGGCCTCTGTATACCTGTATGCCGCAGCAGGGTCGCCATCAATAGAGCCAAAATTCCCCTGACCGTCAACAAGGGGGTATCTCATATTGAAGTCCTGGGCAAGTCTTACAAGGGCATCGTATACTGCTGTATCGCCATGCGGGTGATATTTCTTGAGCACCTCTCCTACAACACCGGCGCACTTTGAATATTTTTTGCCGGGCAGGAGTCCTTCTCTGAACATTGCATAGAGAATCCTTCTCTGGACAGGCTTTAGCCCGTCTCGTACCTCTGGCAATGCCCTGCCGATGATTACGCTCATAGCATAATCAAGGTAGCTCTCCTTCATTTCTTCTTCTATGCTGATAGTTATATTGGACATTATGCTCTCCCTGAAGTTACTTTTTAGTCAGGTATTTTAACATATCTTTCAGCCTCTTTATTTCTTCTTTTGTAAAGCTTTCGTCCCTGTAATATCGCTTCTCAAACTTTTGTACAAACTCCTCTGCCCGTTGCTTCAGTCTTTTATCGCTTATGGATAATAAAAACTCCTCAAGTCCTTGGGCTCTATGTCTCTTGTAGCCCAGTCTCGCCATTTTTCTTAGAAGGGATGAAATTAATCGTTTTTCCACAGGGTTTTTATTGAAGAAAAGGAAATAGCCTATAAATGCCGTTACAGCGCCAATAACAATAATGAAAGAGTATTTCCTAACTCCGGAGAGATTGATATCAGGTCTTTTTAGCCCAAGCTTTATCTTGCTGAAAAGGGCTATCTGTTTTTCAAAGTCGTAGTTTATTACAAAGGCATTCCAATGGTAATTTATTGCATCCATTAAGAGTTTCAACTTAAAAAGGGTATTTCTTTTAGGCGATGACGCAAAGCCCTCTGTGGATGTTGGAGTAGGATCGAACCTTGTCCATTTTTTGTTCAGATATGCCTCAACCCATACATGGGCATTTTTCTGGAGCACTAAGTAGTAATTGCCGATTTCATTATAGTATCCACCTTTATAGCCCCCTACAATTCTCGAAGGAATCTCTGCAATCCGCAGCATCACAGTCATGGCTGAGGCAAAGTATTCACAGTTTCCGTAGTTATATTTAAAGAGAAAGTCATCTAAAGGTTTTTTTGTCAGGGGAAGATTTTTTAGAGAGTATTTATATTGCCCGCTATTTAAGTAGGTTAGAATTACTTTAGCGCCTGTTTCCTTTTCTTTTCCTGTGACTAAGTTTTTTGTTAGTTTCTTGATCTCATCGGATATATTATCCGGCAGATGAAGATATCTATCCTCATCTATTTTTTCCTCATATATTAAATTGCTGAGCACTGATATTGCTTCATACCGTATCCTTCTGTCGATATCTTTTGGCAGATAAAATATTATGGAATTAAGCACCTTTGCATCTTTTAGGAATATTGTTTCGGGCTTATCTAATGCAAAGATATACTTGTTTTCATATGGCTCAAGGAAAATGGTCTGCTTTATTTTCTTTCCTGCCAAGCGAACAGTATCTTTTGAAGCTTGCCCTGATTGTCTCCACGATGTACCATCAAAGCGATCAAGCACAATCCCCCTCCAGTAAAGAAGGTTCTCATCTGTTTTTTCCATATTTGCTCTGAAAATAACAGAGTTGTCTTCCTGAATACCTGTAACATCTCCCAGACTGAAATTGTCAGAAAAGCCAGTCCGTGCTTTGCCTGGTTTGTTGAGAAAATCAAGAAGAGGATTGCTTGTGCGGGGCATTACAATAAATAGAAACAAGGTCATGGGAATGGATATCAAAGGTATTAGCAGGGATTTAAAGACAATTTTTAATGCTATATCCTTTGTTAATTGCAGGTCTGGCTTTTGAGAATAATATGCGAGCATTACCATGGAGATCGCCAGCAAAAAGATTAAGATTACAAGGTAAACAGAAAATATGATATCTACGGACAACAGAGCTGCGCTGGAGAGCAGAAAAAGAGAAATAGCATAAATTTGCATATAGTCCCTGAATTTCTTATCCTCAAGGAATTTAATACCGAGGAGGATAAGAAGCCCCTCTGCAACCGGCGTGACGAGATCTTCAGGGTTCAGTCTGTATATAGAGAATAATATCACTGTTAGGGCTGTCACATTTAGGACCCATCTCGGCAGGTAGAACGATTTTCTGTGCTCGAGATAGATGGAGGCAATGCCCAAGATAACAAAAAACAGGGAATAAACCATGCTGATATGCCGATAAACAGACAGGAAACCAGTCATGCCTATAAAATAGGTTATTATCTTTACAAGATCTTTTACTTTTACAGTGAATACAGGGTCATTTTTCAGTGTCATAAAGCGCGAGCTCTTTCAGGATGTTGGTTTTATGGGAAATTGAAATGCCGGGTTTATATAATTTATTCCTTATCTTAAGTCCCACGGGTATGCCCAGTTTGAACAGATGGGAAACTGTATAAGTTATGCAAGAGAGTTTTTCCTCTGTATTTCTGATGTTGACGGTATCAAAATCAATTACAATAGGCTGATACGACAGCGCTGATAAATCTTTTGTCTTAAGTTCTCCTGTCTTTGCTGTTGCCTTCCAGCTTATGTGCTTAAAGGGATCCCCATGGATGTATTCTCTTATAGAGATTATATCTGCTTCATATCCTATCTTATCCAAAGGTTGTTCGCCTTTTTGAATCCTCTCCTTTTCAAAATAACTTTTCAAGACACATTTTTCAGGCTTCGGGAAAACTATAAACTCAAAGGACTTATTTATCTTTTTGCATCTTATGAAAAAGTTAAAAGGAAAGACTGAGCAGATATGTAGATTGTCCATTTTATATCTTCCCCTGGCTTCAAAAGAGATATTTATGTAATTAATAATCTCTTTTTTCTTGTCAATAAAGGGAAAGAATGTTTCGTATTTCCCTATTGTTATCTTTATTAGGAATGCCTGTAAAAAGGCTCTGTTGTTCTTAAGCCTTATTTTCAGGGGAAAATCCCTGCCAGCATAAATTTCCTGCGGGAGTTCTATATCAATGTCAATACCTGATAAATTCCTTTTTCCGAAAAAACCAGAAATGCCCATGAAGCTGAGCAGAGCGGATACTACAAGGTAGACGAGATTGTTTCCAGTGTTTACTGCTGAAAAGCCTAAAAATAGTGTCACAAATATATATATCCAGCCCGCTTTTGTTATCTTAATTACGCTGGGACTGCTATTTCCTGCATTAAAGATCTTATAACCTCCTTTTTATCCATATTTTCATATTCTTCTCTGAACATTACACGGTGTGTGATAGTGTAATCTGCCAATTCTCTTATGTCTTCAGGAATGACAAAATCCCGGCCATGGATATAGGCATTTGTCTTTGCAGTATATGCAAGAGCAAGGGCGCCCCTTGTGGATAGTCCTGTGTACACATACCTGCTGCTCCTTATAGCTTCAAATATATCCAGCATGTAGTTAAGGATCTTATCTGATACATATACGCCTTCGCTTATTTCCCTCTGTATTCGGAGGACATCTTCTTTATCCATCAGAGGCTTGATAGAATTAATTCTTTCTCGTGTGCTGCCACCTCTGAGTATTTCCTTTTCAGATTCTCTTGAAGGATAGCCTATGCTTATCTTCATGATAAACCTGTCAAGCTGGGACTCTGGCAGGGGGAATGTCCCAAAATGCTCCGCAGGATTCTGAGTTGCTATAACAAAGAAAGGCAATGGCAGTTTATACGTTCTCCCTTCTATAGTAACCTGTTCCTCTCCCATTGCCTCGAGAAGAGCGCTTTGAGTCTTTGGAGTCGCCCTGTTTATTTCATCCACAAGGACAATATTATTGAAAATAGGCCCTGGATGGAATTCAAACTCTCCAGTAGCCTGATTGTAAATTGAAAGACCAGTAATATCTGATGGCAGCAGGTCGCTTGTGCATTGAATCCTTCCAAAGTTGAGGCCAAGCGCTCTGGAAAGCCCTATGGCGAGGGTTGTCTTTCCAAGGCCGGGTAAGTCTTCAATCAACAAATGCCCTTTGGAAAAAAAAGCGATCAAAGAAAGACGCAGCGCCCGTGCCTTACCATGCAGAAATCTGGTAAGGGATCCTATTATGTGGTCAATTCTGTCGTTTTGGATATTATTCACTTTCCTATGCCTTTCATTCTGTCTAAATCAAAAAGCCTTTTTTCAACAGAAGGTATCAGCCGTATCCTTGTTACCACCTTGTTATCCCTTATGAGGTAATAAATATCGAGCACATCAGAAACGCCAAAGGTAAGAAGATGATAAAGAGGTTTCAATTCATAACCGATTGCATTGCCTTTATAATCCAGCACCCTGCTTAACTGAGTCTTCCAGAATGAACTGTGCCAGCTCACGAACTTCTCAGCCTCTTGCAAAGCCTCTTTAGCTAAAAGCCCATTTTTTACTGTATAGTTAAATTCCGGCGCATACAGCTCAAATATATAAGGATCTCCTTCTCTGTCAAGAATGGCAACGGTCTCTACAACATTTAAATGTCTGCTCTCGTAAAGTATAAGGGTATAAACTCCCTGCACTTCCGCAGTAGTTGCCTCTTCTGTTTTTAAATATTTTTCAGCAGCAAGGGAATCACTTTGCAATAATACTGAAACGGCTATACTGATGAAAATGAATTGAAAGGCGCGCTTCATGGTATTTCCCTCCATGTGGTGGTTAATAGTGTCTATATTCAATTATACTTCCCAATGACACTTATAGCTAATTTGCAGAACCGAGGCATATTGCGCCACCACCTTTCCACTGCCTGTGCTATAATGACTCAATGAAAATAGTAAAAAGCAAGAAAGAAATAACCGCATTCTTGAAGCTTTTAAGGAAAAGAGCAATGGGTGCCAATCCTGAGACAGAAAAGGCAGTGAAAGATATACTTGCCGGTGTGCGAAAAAACGGCGACAAGGCAGTAATAAAATATACCAGCAAGTTTGACAGACACGAGCTTCCTTTGAGAATAAGCCAAACAGAGATTAAACGGTATGCAAAAAAGGCTGACAAGCAGGCAATAAAGGCGCTGGAATTATCTACTAAGAGAATATGGATTTTTCACGAAAAACAGAGAGAGAAATCATGGTCATTCAGGAAGGACGGGGCATTGCTTGGGCAGATAATCAGGCCGATAGAGCGTGCAGGTGTTTATGTCCCTGGTGGAAAGGCCTCCTATCCCTCAACTGTTTTGATGAATGTTATTCCAGCACAGGTTGCCGGAGTAAAGGAGATAGCCGTATGCGTCCCGGCGCCTATGGGTAAAATAAACCCGAATGTTATGGCAGCCATAGATTTATTCGGAATAAAAGAGGTCTACAGAATCGGCGGAGCACAGGCAATAGGCGCAATGGCTTATGGAACAGAGACAATTAAAAGAGTGGATAAAGTGGTCGGCCCTGGAAACATCTATGTGGCCTTGGCAAAAAAAATGGTCTTTGGAGAGGTGGATATTGATATGATTGCCGGACCAAGTGAGATACTGATAATCGCTGATGAGACTGCTAATCCTGCTTTTGTGGCAGCAGATATGCTGAGCCAGGCAGAGCATGACGAAATGGCATCAAGCATACTTATAACAAATTCAGAGGGTTTTATAAACAGGGTTATTCATGAAATAGACAGGCAACTTAAAAGTCTCAAAAGGAAGGATATAGCAAGAAAGTCATTAAAGAGATTCGGAGCAATAATAAAAACAAAGGATATCAGCGAGGCAATTGATATAGCTAATGAGATTGCTCCGGAGCATCTTGAGATAATGACAGAGAATCTCGAAAAAGATGTGGAGCTTATTAAAAATGCAGGGGCTGTATTTTTAGGGCAATGGACGCCGGAACCCCTTGGAGATTATTCAGCAGGACCAAATCATACGCTGCCCACAGGCGGCACTGCAAGGTTTTCATCACCACTTGGCGTTTATGATTTTATTAAAAGGACGAGCCTGTTGCGTTTCGATAAAAAGGGTTTTATGCGTCTTGCAGAAACTGTAGAAGCTATTGCAGATGCAGAAGGACTTGAGGCACATGCAAATACCATAAGGATAAGAAAGAAAGGCGCTTGATAATCAGATAGCCTCCGCATGGCGCTCCTGAACGGCTTTCAGCGAAATCACAGCCGTCAATGAAGAAGTCACATCTCCTGCATACAAGTTTAGTCAGCTCGTTACTTTTTGCAGGGATGGAGTTTTTTATGTCGCCGCAAGCTTTCAATGATGCAGCAAGCATCTTTAATTCAGATGGTGTCAGGTTATTTCGTAAAAGCTCGTATCCTTTGCAAAAAAGCGTTTCCTTGCCTCCTTTGTAATATTTGCAGAATTCTTTGCAGATAATATCAGTGTAAACCTTATCTTTCATGCCTTACCTGTCACCTCTTTAAGCCAGTTCAAATAATCCTCCGAACCTTCAATTATCGGAAGAGCTATTATCTCAGGCACCGTATAACTGTGTAGTTCTTTTACACGCTTTTTCAACGGCTCAAATAAATGTCTCTGGGTCTTTGTAATCATTAAGACTTCGGCATCATCCTCTATTTTCCCTTGCCATGAGTATATGGAGCGAATTCCTCTGACGATATTAACACATCCTGCAAGTCTCTCTTGCACGATAGCTTTTGATATCTTTGCAGCCTCCGCTTCGCCGGATGCAGTAATATAAACTACAATTGCCTCCATTAAAACCTCCATTCAGAAAAAAATATGGCAAGCCATATCAAAATGCCGCCGGATAGAATTATAAATATAAGGCATCAATGAGTTCAAATCGGGTTTCATGGAGTATAATCTTAATAATACATGAAGGATTAATTAAATGGGTGACGAGTTTCAGGAAATAGATTTTTTGAGGTCTGAAATAAAGAGGTTAAGAAGGGCCTTAAATAACTTAACCCCTCCTCTTTCCGGTTTATTAAAGAGGCGGGGTTTTAAAATATATAAAAAAGAACCTTCTGAAGACCTTTTAATTCCAGATAGGGAATTCATCAGTGGATATTACGAGATGCTTAAGAAGTACTCTTTCCGCCTTTTTTTAAGAGACGTAATCAAGCATCAGCCTTTATTCACGCTTGCGCAGGTGACAAGATATTCTACGAAAGAGGTCACTGATGAATACATAAAGCATCTTGTAAAAACAGGGCTTGCAGTTCCTGAAAACATGGCTTACAAACTGACAAAGGCGCCAGTAAAAAGCTTCGGCGAGACTCTTGAGTGGTTTGTTGCAGAGATATGCAAGAGGGAATTTCTTGCAGAAGCCGTATGGGGTGTTAAGATAAAAAGACCTATGGTTGGCGGCGATTATGACTTGCTGGCAAAGGTTGACGCCTCTATTCTTTACATGGAGATAAAGTCATCGCCTCCGAAACAGATATACCAGAATGAGATCAGGGCATTCTTCAACAGGATTTATGACCTCATGCCAGAGGTTGCGATATTTTTTATGGATACCGAGCTGCGAATGAAGGACAAGATAGTGCCCATGTTTTAGGAAGAGCTAAAACAGCGGTTTGCAGAGCCGCCTGAGGTAAAGAGAATGGAAAAGGAGCTTTTTGAGGTTAGCACAGAAAGGCCGAAGATTTTTATAATAAATGCAAAAGACAGTATCATAAATAATATAGAAAGGGTGTTAGCAAAGTATTTCAAAGGGTTTTAAGACACAACCCGCGCAAATACTATATTGTGCCTTGTTATAAGAATAATCTGGGTTAGGAGGGACAATGGATAAAAATAAAGTCTTATGTGTTGTGTGCGCATGGAGGGCAACCTGTCAGAAGCAGTTTTCGATGAAGGCAGGACAGAAATGTCCTGAGTTTGTAAAGGATGTAACGATAAAAGAGACTTCCGAGGGAAAAGAAGAAGGTGAAAAAAAATTAGAGTAACGGAGTATCGGGTTTAGGCTGCATTACCCTAATACTCCATTATTTATGTGGTTTCAATTGCTTTAAAAGCCTTTCCACTTCCAGCGTATTCAATACATCACCCTTTTCAAGCCAGCCGCGTCTTGCAATAGAGACTCCGTAGCGCATGTAATCGAATTGATTGGTCACATGGGTATCTGTTGCTATAACAATTGGTATCCCCATCTCCTTTGCCCTTTTGGCATAAGTATCGTTAATATCAAGCCTTAAAGGATAGGCATTTATCTCGATGGCAGTACCTGTCTGTTTTGCGACCTTTAATATCTCATCCATGTCCACATCATACGCATCCCTTTCGCCTATGAGCCTTCCTGTAGGATGGGCTATGATGCTTACATAGGGCTTTTTCATTGCAGAGACCAATCTATAGGTGAGTTGTTTTCTGGATTGCCTGAATCCAGAATGGATAGATGCTACTACCAGATCGAGCCCTTTCAGGACATCGTCAGGAAAATCGAGGCTGCCATCGCTCCTGATGTCCACCTCGGTTCCATGCAGAATTCGGAAGCCCCTGAGTTTTTGGTTTAATGCGGCTATTTCTTTGCGCTGTTCTGTTAACCGTTCCACTGTTAGTCCGTGTGCTACTCCCAGTCCTTTTGAGTGGTCTGTTAGAGCGAAATAAACATAGCCCTTTTGTCGGGCAGCCTCGACAAGCTGCTCAAAAGTGTGGCTGCCATCGCTCCATTTTGAATGAACATGGAGGTCTCCCTTGATGTCATCCAATTTTATGAGTTCTGGAAGATTGCCTTCAAGTGCGGACTCTATCTCCCCCTGGTCTTCCCTTAATTCCGGCGGTATATATGGAAGCCCTAAGATCTTGTAAACATCTGCTTCTTTTTCTCCGCCGATTTTTTTATCGTCTTTTTCCCTGAATATGCCGTATTCATTAACCTTGAGCCCCTTCTTCATAGCCATTTCTCTGAGCCTTATATTGTGCGCCTTGCTGCCTGTGAAATATGCAAGCGCTGCGCCATAGGATTCTTTTTCTACTACCCTTAAGTCTACCTGAAGGTCTTCATGGAGTATCACACTGGATTTCGTATGTCCCTGCATCAATACTTCTCTGACATGCGGAAGGTGTACAAAGACCTTCATTACCTCTTTTGGATTGTTTGATGTTGCAAGTATATCAATATCCTTTATAGTATCCTTCCATCTTCTGAGACTGCCTGCAAGGTCGATCCTGTCTATAGGAGCCTTATTTGTCAAATGCGCAATAATGTCATTTGCAATAGGAAGAACCTTTCCGAGAGGCTGTCGTTCTTTGCCCCTTTTAAGCATCTCTATGCCCTTCAGGATATTCTCTTCTGTTTTTTCTTTTATGCCGGGCAGGCCAGACAGTTTATGCTCTGAGGCGAGCCTTTCGAGATCATCGATGTTTTTAATGCTTAGTTTTTCAAAAAGCATTTTCGATGTTTTCGGCCCGAGACCTGGCACTGAGAGGAGGGTTAATACTCCATCAGGTATCTCCTTTTTCAATTCATCATGAGCATGAATCTTTCCGGTCTTTATGTATTCCTCTATCTTTCCGGCCAGATCCTGTCCGATTCCCGGAATCTGCAAAAGCTCTTCGTGAGAAACATCTTCTATATTTTTTGAAAGGCCCTCTATATTCTGAGCAGCCCTGCGGTATGCGCGGATGCGGAATGGGTTCTCGCCCTTTATCTCAAGAATATCGGCTATTTCATTGAATAGGTTTGCGATCTCCTGGTTCTTCATTTCACCATCTCCATCAACTCCCTCGCATTCCTCGGCGCGTAGCCTTGATAATCGTTATTGAAGTAAATGAAAACATCCCTTCCATTTTCTAAATAGTTCTTTATCCGTTTCGCGTCTTTCTTGAGAGCAGTCTTTGAATAGCATGTGGCATAGCTTCCTCTCTCGCCATGTCTTCTTATATAAACAAAGTCCGAGGTTACAGGAAGATCATCAAGAAACTCAGGCCAGTCAGCCATGCAGAGGCTTGCATTATATTCTTTGCAAAGATTAACCACCTCATTAGTTGTCCAGCTTTTATGTCTGAATTCAAGGGTGTTTCTGACAGGATATTTTTTGAGAAGCGCAAGAAATTTTTTCAATCTCTCGATATCAATCTTTAATCCGGGAGAGAACTGCCAGAGAACAACCCTGAGCTTTTCTTTTAGTCCCGATGCGCGTTCGAAAAATAACCGCACCGATTCCTCAACAGTTAAAAGCCTTTTTATATGCGTGATAAACCTGCTGCCTTTCAATGAAAACGCAAAGCCATCTGGCGTTTCTTTATACCATTTGTCAAAGGTCTTTGCGAGGGGCAGCCTGTAAAATGTTACATTCAACTCGACTGTATTAAAGATTGTGCAATAGTATTCAAACCACTTCCTCTGGGGTAAATCAGCAGGATAGAAGTTATCCTTCCAATCCCAGTAATTAAATCCGCTGCAGCCGATTCTTAATTCAGGCATGTATAAATTGTAGCACCTTCTGGAATATATCAGAAGGCTCATGTATTCCTGTCACATCTATCCAGTGAATACCATCCTCTTTCTTAAACCATGTGAATTGCCTCTTTGCGTAATTCCTCGACCTTTTTTTTATGAGGGCTACTGCATCATCAAGACTGATCTCTCCATTTATGTGCATCGCTATTTCTTTGTATCCGATTGCCTGCATGGAGGAATAGCATGATACGGTGAGTCGATGACCCGGTGAATGGGAGATTTTCTCCGTGTCCCCGTGTCTCCGTGTCTCTGTGTCAGCTATCAAGGTTATCACCTTTTTAACCTCATCAACCAGTCCGTCTTCAATCATCTTATCAACCCTTTGCTCAATCATCCTGTAAAGCTCTTTTCTATCCCGTATAATTCCTATTTTGACGAACTTATAGGGCAGGGGATGCGTAAGAGATTCACGCATTTCAGACATCGCCTTGCTGCTTTTTAAGCATACCTCCAGCGCCCTTACAATCCTTCTCGTGTCCGAAGGCATTATCTTCGATGCTGCTGCGGGATCGAGCGATTTGAGGTGTTCGTATAAATATCCGGGAGACCCGTTCTCTTTTTCAAGCAAGTCATTTCTTAAATCCCAGTCAGCAGACGGGCCTTTAAAAATACCTCTCGTCATTGCCTTTATATAAAGCCCTGTTCCTCCGACAATTATCGGTATCTTGTTTGAATTATGCAGATTGGCGATTATGGGCTGGACATCTTCAATATACCGGCCAGTGCTGTATGACTCCCACGGTTCAACAATATCAATCATGTGATGCTTCGCGGCCTGTCTCTCTTTTTGAGAAGGTTTTGCTGTGCCGATATCCATGTGTTTATAGATCTGCATGGAGTCAGAACTTATAATCTCTGTATTTAAATGTCTTGCAAGGAGGATGGAAACGACTGTTTTGCCGACCCCAGTGGGGCCGAGGAGAATAATAACTTTTTCCATGGAAATTATTATAATAAATATTTATAATATTTAACGTATACGCTCAAATTATCCCTTTAAAATAAAGGGAATCCCATAGAGGGGAGTAAAGCCCTCTTTATGACAAGGAGGTTCTTCCATGCTACTCAAAGGTAAGGTTTGGAGATTTGGAGATGATATAGATACAGACGCAATTATACCCGCGAGATACCTGAATACATCTGACCCCAAAGAACTTGCAAGGCATGTAATGGAAGATGCTGATAAAGACTTCCCTAATAAAATTCAGGCCGGAGACATAATTGTTGCAGGGAAGAACTTTGGCTGCGGTTCATCCAGAGAGCATGCACCTATCGCTATAAAGGCAGCCGGAATACAGGCAGTTATTGCCAAAAGTTTTGCGAGGATTTTCTATCGCAATTCATTCAATATAGGCCTTCCCATATTTGAATCTCCTGATGCCTCAGAAAGGATTAAAGAAGGCGATATCATAGAAATTGATGCTGATAAAGGCGTTATCAAAAATCTCTCTGCAGAGGAACAATACGATGCCAAACCAATCCCCTCGTTTATGCAGGAATTAATAATTGCGGGAGGATTGATTAAGTGGACAAAGAAGAAGATAAAGGGAGCGGCGAAATGAGCAAGATGTATGACATAGCTGTAATACCAGGGGACGGCACAGGGCCTGAGGTAATAACTGAAGGAGTAAAGGTTTTGAATGCTGTCTCACAGAGGTTTGGCTTTAAACTAAATTTCAATTATTACGATTTTGGCGGAAACAGGTATTTACGGACAGGTGAGATTCTTCCGGATGGAACCATTGAAGAACTGAAAAGGCATGACGCTATTTTTTTAGGAGCTATAGGACATCCTGATGTCAAGCCGGGGATTTTAGAGAAGGGAATTTTATTAAGGCTGAGATTCGAACTCGATCAGTATATAAACCTGAGACCTGTGAAGCTTTATCCGGGAGTTGATTGCCCGTTGAAAGACAAAGGCCCTGAGCATATTGATTTTGTGGTTATAAGGGAAAATACAGAAGGACTTTATGCTGGTGCAGGCGGTGTTCTTAAAAAAGGGACAGCGGATGAAGTTGCTGTTCAGGAATCTATAAACACGAGAAAGGGTGTTGAAAGGTGCATAAGATATGCCTTTGAATACTGCAAAAAAAGGCATAAGATGAATAAACTTACCCTCTGTGGCAAGACCAATGTCCTGACATACGCCTTTGATTTGTGGGAAAGGGTTTTTTATGAAGTTGCAAAGGAGTATCCGCAAATAGAGGGAGACTATGCTCATGTGGATGCCATAACCATGTGGTTTGTGAAAAATCCGGAATGGTTTGATGTAATAGTGACGGATAATATGTTTGGCGACATTATCACTGACCTCGGCGCTATGATACAGGGTGGAATGGGCATTGCTGCAGGAGGGAATATTAACCCTCAGGGCGTCTCGATGTTTGAGCCTATTGGCGGTTCTGCTCCAAAATATAAAGGCAAAAACATTATCAATCCGCTGGCTGCTATTTGTGCTGGCGCCATGATGCTGGAGCACATTGGGGAGGAAAAGGCCGGAAAGATTGTTGAAATGGCTGCGATGGAAGTAACAGGAAAACATATAAAAAGCCTTGCAGCGGGAAAGATGGGATATACGACCACAGAGGTCGGAGATTTGGTTGCAAAGTATGTTAATGAGATAAAGGGATAAGGGAGATGTTGAAGAAAAAAGAAAAATATGTTGTTGCTGTTGTCGGCGCTACAGGCGCAGTTGGCGATGAGATGATTGCCACTCTTGAACAAAGAAATTTTCCTGTTGAAAGACTGAGACTTTTTGCTTCTGAAAGGTCAGAAGGCAAGACCTTGCAATTTGAAGGCAGTGATATTCCTGTTGAGACAATCGATGAAAATTCATTCAAAGGGGTTGATATTGCGCTCTTTTCTGCTGGCGCTGAGAGGTCAAAGACATGGGCGCCTGTGGCAGCGAAATCAGGGTGTATTGTAATTGATAATTCAAGCCAATGGAGAATGGATCCGGGTGTCCCTCTTGTTGTGCCTGAGGTCAATGCTAATGATTTAAAATGGCACAAAGGAATTATTGCTAACCCCAACTGTTCAACTATCCAAATGGTGGTAGCGCTTAAACCTATACATGACGCCGCAAGGATTAAGAGGGTGGTGGTTACAACATTTCAGGCTGTTTCAGGCACGGGCAAGAAGGCGATGGATGAACTTTTGCAACAGACCACGGATTTGCGTAGCTTTAAAGAAATAAAATGCAATGTATATCCGCACCAGATAGCATTCAATGTCCTGCCGCACATTGATAAGTTCCTTGAAAATAGTTACACAAAGGAAGAAATGAAGATGGTTTATGAGACCAAAAAGATAATGGGTGACGACTCCATAAAGGTTACAGCAACTACAGTCAGGGTCCCGGTATTCAGAGGACATTCAGAGTCGGTGAATATAGAGACAGAGAAGAAGTTGACTGCGGATGATGTGCGGGCAATTCTGTCCAAATCTCCAGGCATAATAGTCGTTGATGTGCCTGAAAAGAATGTATATCCGCTTCCTGTTGAGGCTGCAGGGAAGGACGAAGTATATGTGGGAAGGATTAGAGAAGACGAGTCCATTGACAATGGGATAAATATGTGGGTTGTCTCTGACAACCTGAGAAAAGGCGCTGCCCTTAATGCAGTTCAGATAGCAGAAGAACTGATAAAAGCGTAATGAGTGTGAGCGCTGATTAAGCATTATGAAATAAAAATGGAGGTGAATCATGGTGGCTGGGAGGAATTATTTTTTTACTTCTGAATCTGTTACAGAAGGTCATCCGGACAAAATTGCAGACCAGATATCAGATGCCATACTGGATGCAATTATCAGCAGGGACCCTATATCGAGGGTTGCATGTGAGACCCTCGTAACCACGGGGCTCGCCTTTGTAGCAGGTGAAATAACCACATCATGTTATATTGATATACCCTCAATTGTTCGGGAGACAATTAAGGACATTGGCTATACAAGGGCAAAATACGGATTTGATTATGAGACATGCGCTGTTATAACGTCCATTCATGAGCAATCATCCGATATAGCAATGGGGGTTGATATAGGGGGGGCAGGAGATCAGGGATTGATGTTCGGTTTTGCATGCAACGAAACACAAGAATTAATGCCTATGCCTATTATGCTCGCTCACAAACTCGCAATGAGACTCACAGAAGCAAGGAAAAAAGACGTGCTCGGGTATTTAAGACCCGACGGCAAATCGCAGGTAACCATTGAGTATAAAAATGGAAAGCCGGCAAGAGTGGACACAATAGTAATATCATCGCAACACAGTCCTGACATTACACTTAAGGAAATGAGAGAAGACATAATTGAGAAGGTCATAAAGCCTGTCATTCCCAGTGAATTGCTTGATGAGGAGAATATCACTTATCACATAAATCCTACAGGAAGATTTGTGGTCGGCGGACCAATGGGTGATACAGGACTAACAGGAAGGAAGATTATAGTTGATACTTACGGCGGAGTGGGAAGCCATGGGGGCGGATGCTTCTCTGGCAAGGACCCTACAAAGGTTGACCGTTCGGGTTCATATATGGCCAGATATATAGCAAAGAATCTTATTGCAGCAGGCATTGCCGACAGGATCGAAGTCCAGATAGCCTATGCTATAGGGGTCCCGGAGCCTGTCTCAATATTTGTTGACACATTTGGAACAGGAAAGATTGACGACAAGAAGATTATCTCAACAATAAAGAAAAACTTTGACCTTACTCCAAAGGCAATAATTGAGCAGTTAAACCTCAGAAGGCCTATATACAAAAAAACCGCAGCGTATGGCCACTTTGGAAGAAATGACGAAGATCTTACATGGGAAAGAACTGATAAAGCAGAGGCATTAAAAAGGGATGCGGGCCTGTAAAAGAATATAAAGCTGGAGGAGATATGCTAAAGTGCGACATAAAGGATATAAGGCTTGCAAATAAAGGCAAGCTGCGCATAGAGTGGGCTGCGCAGGAGATGCCTGTCTTAAAGAGCATTACAGAAAGGTTTAAAAAAGAGAAACCTCTTAAAGGCATCAGGGTTACGGCCTGCCTTCATGTTACAACAGAGACTGCAAGCCTTATGGAAACCCTTAAGGCCGGCGGGGCCGAGATAGCACTCTGCGCATCCAACCCTTTGAGCACGCAGGATGATGTTGCTGCATCTCTCGTAAAAAATTCGGGCATCTCTGTTTTTGCGATCAAAGGTGAGGATACAAAGACCTATTACAGACATATCAAAGACTCTCTTGCAATTAAACCACAGGTAACAATGGATGATGGGGCCGATGTGGTATCCACCCTTCACAAAGAGGGTAAGGCTCTTCTTAAACATGTAATAGGCGGCACAGAGGAGACAACAACAGGAGTAATAAGGCTCAAGGCAATGGCTGCAGACGGAGCCCTGCAGTATCCCATAATTGCGGTGAATGACGCATACACAAAACATCTCTTTGATAACCGCTATGGAACTGGACAGTCCACAATGGATGGAATTATAAGGGCTACAAACAGACTCATAGCCGGCTCCATATTTGTTGTCGCTGGATATGGCTGGTGCGGAAGGGGAGTTGCCATGAGGGCGAAGGGACACGGTGCAAGGGTGATAATAATAGAGGTTGACCCTTTAAAGGCTCTCGAGGCGACAATGGACGGATACGAGGTAATGCCCATAAAAGACGTTGCAAGGATCGGAGACATATTCGTAACCGCAACAGGAAATATCAATGTCATCTCAAAAGAATGTTTCTCTGTTATGAAGGATGGAGCAATAGTCTGCAACACAGGACATTTCAATGTCGAAATAGATATCGAAAGCCTTAAAAAAATGTCGAAGGCAAGAAGGATTATCAGAGATTATGTGGAAGAATATACACTTAAAAACAACAAAAGGATTTATCTCCTTGGAGAGGGCAGGCTCATCAACCTTGCCGCTGCTGAAGGACACCCCTCCGCTGTCATGGACATGAGCTTTGCGAATCAGGCATTATGCGCTGAATACATGGTAAAGAACGCAAAGAAGCTGCAAAAGACAGTTTACAGCGTTCCTGAAAAAATAGACAAAGAGATCGCGCGCCTTAAATTAAAGGCAATGGGCATTAAGGTTGACACTCTCACCCCAGAGCAGAAGAAGTATCTCCAAAGCTGGGAGATGGGAACATAATTAAAATCTTAAAAGAAGGGGGGACGCAAAGTCCCCCTTCTTAGATTCGCTTAATACATTGCAAAGAACAAATCTCAAGTCCTTATCCAAAAAAGAAATAGAAGCCTTTATCACAAACGCCGGTCTGCCTGTGTTCAGGGCGAAACAAATCATGCACTGGATATATGAGAGGCATGCCCTGTCAATTAACGAAATTACCGAACTATCTAAAGACCTTAGGGAAAGGTTATCCGAAACAGCATATATAAGCAGTCTCAAGCTTTTAGACAGGCAGATCTCAAAAGACGGAACAGAGAAGTTTCTCTTCGGCCTTGAAGATGGAGAAACCATAGAGAGCGTTCTTATCCCTGACGAAGACCGTTTGACGCTTTGCATTTCATCTCAGGTCGGATGCGCCATGTGCTGCAAGTTCTGCCTTACAGGGAAGATGGGGCTTAAAAGAAACCTGCAGGCTCACGAGATCATTGACCAGATAATCTCCGTAATTAGGAGTATAAAACCGAGACAGCTTACCAATATTGTTCTTATGGGAATGGGAGAGCCGCTTGCTAATTTTGACAATGTTATCGAGGCTTTATGGCGAATTGTCAGATTCATGAAAATCTCTCCCCGCAGGATTACGCTTTCCACCTCAGGCATTGTACCGAAGATGCTGGAGCTTCCTAAAAAGGCTCCTATGGTGAATCTGGCAATATCTCTAAACGCTACCACAGATGAAGCAAGAGATTACATAATGCCTGTAAATAAGGCCTATCCCATCAAGGCTTTGCTTGATGCATGCCATAGATTTCCGCTGCCTCCAAGAAGGCGGATTACCTTTGAATATGTGATGCTGAAAGGCTTCAATGATTCAGATGAGGATGCAAAAAGACTTATAAGTCTCCTGAAAGGAATACCGTCAAAGGTGAATCTCATTCCTTTCAATCCATACGAGGGTTCAGAATTTAAAACGCCGGACGACAAAAGGATTCTAAAGTTTCAAGATATACTCATCAAAGGGAACATAACTGCCCTTATAAGAAAGAGCAAGGGGCAGGACATTTTAGCTGCCTGCGGACAATTGAAGGCAAAATACAAGCTGGAGTGACTGAGTAATTGCTCCGTTACTCCTTCCTTTTTAACGTCTCTTTTAGCATCAGGATATATTTTGTATAATCAAATCCGAATTTCATGAGTTCCACTTCATCGTTTTTAATCCTATCGAGTCTTTCCTGAGGCACATCAAACATTTCAAGGAATTTGCTCTCAAAGACAAATTGCCTGAAGGCGTCCATATCGTAACATGCCATATAAAAGGCCTTTTGTTTTCTTGCATCCAGTTGATTACCGGGGAGGTTTCTCCTGAAGAGTATTTCCTTCCAGCCCCTGTTCATATCGTCATATATGTCTACCCCCTGATCATCCCTCCAGCTCTTGACGGTCCACTCCTCATCCTCCTGAAAACCAAGACAGTGAGGTTCTTTTATCAGGAAATAAAATTCCTCTGTAACAGGCGCATTGATCTTTTCATCCATTTTTCTAAGGGATGCCTGTCCAACTGGATAATAACGGCAGTTAGCAGGCCTGTCAGAGTAAACAGTGCAGCCATCTTCTGTAACAAAGGGGCATTTTCGGTCTTTGTCATTATTCATCTTGAGGAAAACAAACGGGTGTGAGGTCTTTTCGTCAATATGGACATAGATGTATCTCTCAAGAAAATCATCAGATGTAATGCCAAGCCTGTTTTTTAGCCTTACAATGTCATACGGGGTGAGCATAATATCAATGTTGCTGCAACACTTCGTAAAACAGGTTATTCCTTTATGGCATCTGAATTTAAATTTTGAATTAAGTGTAAGTCTTACAGGCTCAACAGACTTCATGCTTAACATAGTTTTTCCTCCAAAAAGCATTTGTTTATTTTAACACTTCAGGCGCTAAAAGGGCTATCTAAATTGACATTATTTAAGACATTTTAGTATCTTAATTATTTACGGGGCGTAGCGCAGCCCGGTAGCGCGCCTGCTTTGGGAGCAGGATGCCGGAGGTTCGAATCCTCTCGCCCCGACCAAACTATCGTTATTGCGCCTGTAGCTCAGTTGGATAGAGCAACTGCCTTCTAAGCAGTGGGTCAGGGGTTCGAATCCCTTCAGGCGCGCGTTATATAGCTCTTAGTTGATTGCTCATAGCAAAAGATATAATATTAAAAAGCCATCGGCTAATAGCTATGAGTTAATATGGTGGGCGTAGCTCAATGGCAGAGCACTGGACTGTGGCTCCAGGTGTTGCGGGTTCGAGCCCCGTCGCCCACCCCAAATATAATATTAAAAGGTTTTTTTGATATAATCTCTTGCTCCGAGCCTGAATGCATTCAGGCAAATATCTTCGCTACCATAGTCGGAATGGATCAACAATATGCGCCTGTTCTTAAGAGCAGAGGCGCTATATAGCCTTTATCCCACTTGCCCTGCTTACTGAACCCATATTAGAGCAGAAGCGCAGAAGTTAAAGGCTTTTGTCTTTCTACTTCTGATCTTCCGCTCTACTGCTCTTCTGCTCTAAACCACATCGCATTGATAAAGGCTTTGCCAATGGCTCGTATGAGAAGCCGTGCTTGCTTTGATTAATTTACGGATTATGGTAATAGTGATGTGTTAAAATATTATGGAACCTTGATGCGCCTGTAGCTCAGCGGATTAGAGCATCGGCCTCCGGAGCCGAGGGTCGGAGGTTCGAATCCTCTCAGGCGCGCCAAAGATTAATCGCTACACATTTTCGAGCATATGTCCCAGTTTCTTTTTCTTTGTCTTTAAGTAGATGATATTTTTGTCGTGAGGTTTTATTTCCATCGAAACCCTTTCGACTACCTTAAGTCCGTAACCTTCCAGTCCGATGATCTTTTTGGGGTTATTTGTCATAAGTTTCATTTTTCTTACTCCGAGGTCAACAAGCATTTGGGCGCCTATGCCATAGTCTCTAAGGTCTGGTTTAAACCCGAGTTTTATGTTTGCCTCTACTGTGTCAAGCCCTTTATCCTGAAGCTCGTATGCCTTTAGTTTATTGGCAAGTCCAATGCCCCGTCCTTCCTGCCGCATATAAAGAATGACCCCTTTGCCTTCCTTCCTTATCATCTCCATTGCCCTGTGAAGCTGCTCCCCGCAGTCACACCTTTTTGAGCCAAATACATCCCCTGTAAGGCATTCTGAGTGCACACGGACAAGAACCTCGTCCTGAGGTTTTATATCTCCTTTAACGAGCGCTACATGAACATTGAGGTCAACATCATTAGCATATGCTATGGCTGTAAAATCGCCGCCATGCACTGTTGGCATCTGTACTGTTGCAGCTCTTTTTACAAAGCTCTCTGTCCTCATCCTGTACTGAATGAGGTCTTTAATGGTAATTATTTTCATATTATGTTTTTTAGCAAACTCAACGAGCTGGGGCACCCTCGCCATAGAGCCGTCGTCATTCATTATCTCGCAAATGACCCCGGCTGGATACAATCCTGCAAGTCTTGAAAGATCAACAGATCCCTCGGTTTGTCCTGCTCTTTGTAATACGCCTCCTGGCTTTGCCCTGAGTGGGAAAACATGTCCTGGCCGCGCAATATCCTCTGATTTCGTCTGAGGGTTTATGGCAGTTAGTATTGTAATTGCCCTGTCATGGGCGGATATGCCTGTAGTAACGCCTCTTTTAGCCTCAATGGATACGGTGAAGGCCGTCCCAAAAGAAGACGTGTTTTCATCTGTCATCATAGGGAGTTTTAATTCTTCAACTCTTTGAGGAGTAAGGGACAGACAGATAAGCCCCCTGCCATGTTTTGCCATAAAGTTTATGGCCTCCGGGGTGATTTTTTCCGCAGCCATGCAAAGATCGCCTTCATTTTCTCTGTCTTCATCATCCACCAGAATGACCATTTTGCCCTTTGTTATATCCTTAATGGCTTCTTCTATTGAATTGAATTTATGTTTTTCCATTCAAGCCTCCACTTATGAATCGCTGTAATTAATTATAATTATATTAAGTATATCAAAGTCAGTTTCTGTCTTTCCATTCAACAATTGTTTAAGAAGTGAAACCAGACTGCTTTAGCGCAGACAAGAGAGAGGAATCTTTATTAGTCTTAAGAAATTTCGCCACATATTTCCCGAGGATGTCAGGTTCAAGGTTTACAGTGTCTCCAATATTTTTAAAACCTATTGTTGTCATTCTGGCGGTGTGAGGGATGATAACAACAGTAAAGGCGTCCTTGAAAACATCAACTACTGTCAGACTGATGCCATCCACTGCCACTGAGCCTTTTTCTACAAGGTATTTCATTACATTTTCAGGTGATTCTATCGTAATTGTAACTGCATCGCCTTTTTGCTGCTTCGATTTTATTTTGCCAACACCATCCACATGGCCTGTAACAAAGTGCCCTCCTAATTTTGAATTTGGTTTCAATGAGGGTTCAAGGTTTATCCTGTCTCCACGCTTAAGCGCCCCAAGGTTTGTGCTTTTTAGTGTCTCGTAAGAGACATCAAAGGAGAGGGTGGCATTGTCTATAGCTACAACTGTAAGGCATACGCCGTTTATAGCTATGCTGTCCCCGATGGCAGCATCTTTAATAATCTCCGTTCCTCTTACTGAAAGGCGCGCTCTGTCCGGCATTTTCCCAATAGATATAATCTCGCCGAGCTCTATTATCAGTCCTGTGAACATGGGTTAATGTGTCAGATTTCCTATTCTTCCGAATCTCGGTAATTTTCTGTTATTGTCCCACGACCAGTATATAATAAAGGCTTTGCCTTTAAGATCTTTCATATTCACATATCCCCAATATCTGCTGTCATAACTGTGGTCCCGGTTGTCTCCCATTACAAAAAGACTGTCCTTAGGAATAAGGTAGGGGCCGAAATTATCCCTCGGCTCTATTGCTGCTCCCCCCCTCGGGTTGTCGGGGTGCAACACATACGACTCAGTTATAGGTTTTTCATTCACAAATATCTTTTTATCACGGGCCTCTATTATGTCTCCCTCAACAGCGATAACCCTTTTTATAAAGTCTCTGTTACGGTCCTCAGGATACTTAAAGACCACGATATCACCACGTTCAGGTTTTTTAAAGCCCGGCATTCTGAAAAGAGTTATATTGGTAAATGGTATATCCACAGGGGTGCCGTATATGAATTTGTTAACAAGGATGTGGTCCCCTATGAGCAGGGTCTGAAGCATTGACCCTGATGGTATCTTAAATGCCTGTATCACAAATGTTCTGATGACAAGCGCCAGTATTAATGCAGTGCCGATTGCTTTGGTATACTCCCATATTTTATTTTGTTGTCTCACCTGAAAATGCCTCTCTTTTATTTTTTTATTCTTTAACCTGCAGGACCGATAAGAAGGCCTCCTGCGGAATTTCTATCTTTCCGATCTGCTTCATCTTCTTTTTGCCTTCTTTCTGTTTTTCGAGCAGCTTCCTTTTTCTGGTTATGTCTCCACCATAACATTTTGCAAGGACATTCTTTCTCAATGCCTTGACGCTCTCTCTCGCTATTACCTTTCCGCCTATAGCAGCTTGTATGGCTATCTCAAATAACTGTCTCGGGATGATTCCTCTGAGTTTTTCCGCGATCTGCCTGCCTTTATAATAAGCATTGTCCTTGTGAACAATCAAGGAAAGGGCATCCACCGGCTCGCCGTTAAGCAGTATATCCAGCTTTACAAGATCTGATTCCTTATATCCTATAAATTCATAATCCATTGATGCATAACCCCGTGTAACCGATTTAAGCCTGTCGTAGAAGTCCCAGAGTATCTCATTCAGCGGCAGTTCATATACAATGAGCATCCTGTCTTTGCTGATATATGAAAAATCCTTCTGCACTCCGCGTTTTTCCTGGCAGAGCTCAAATATCTGTCCGACATATGTTTGAGGGACAAATATTGCAACCTTTACAAAAGGCTCTTCTATCTTTAAAAATCTTTCGGGAAGACTGCTCGGGTTATCTACATAAATCTCCTTTCCTCCCATGCCTGTCAACCTGTATATAACAGTGGGAGCTGTGCTTATAAGGGAAAGCGCAAACTCCCTTTCCAGTCTCTCTTTGATTATCTCCATATGAAGGAGTCCTAAAAATCCGCATCTAAAGCCAAAACCGAGGGCAGTGGATGTCTCTGGCTCAAAGCTGAATGAGGAATCATTTAATCTCAATTTTTCCAAAGAGGTTTTCAGATCTTCGTACTGATGAGTCTCAACAGGATAGAGACCGCAGAATACCATTGGCTTTATCTCCTTGTAACCGGCGAGAGGCCTGTCAGCAGGTTTATTTGCATCAGTTATAGTGTCGCCTATTTTTGTATCACTGACGTTCTTTATGCCTGCAATAACATACCCGACCTCTCCGGAAGCAAGCTGATCCACATCCTGCATCTTGGGAGTAAAAACCCCCACTTTTGAAATTTCGTAATCTTTATTTGCTGACATCAGCCTTATCCTCATGCCGGATTTTATTATTCCGTCGAAGACCCTTACAAGGACTATGACGCCTTGATAGTTGTCAAACCATGAATCGAATATTAAAGCTTTTAACGGGCTGTCGTTGTGCCCTGAGGGAGAAGGGATTTTTTTGACAATAGCCTCCAGTATCTCCTTTGTTCCTATCCCTTCCTTTGCGCTTGCAGGTATGGCTTCGGAACAGTCTATGCCGATTGCCTCTTCTATTTGTTCTTTAACTCTTTCTGGTTCTGCTCCGGGCAAGTCTATTTTGTTGATAACAGGTATTATCTCATGGTCATGCTCTACTGCAAGGTATGTATTTGCAAGGGTTTGAGCTTCAACCCCCTGAGTGGCGTCAACCACGAGTAAACTCCCTTCACATGAAGCAAGGCTCCTTGAGACCTCATATGAGAAGTCTACATGGCCAGGAGTGTCTATGAGATTTAGTATATAGTCTTTGCCGTCATCAGCAGCATATTTAAGCCTTACAGCATGGGCCTTGATAGTAATGCCCCGTTCTTTTTCGAGGTCCATAGAATCAAGGACCTGCTCGCTCATCTCCCTGTCGCTTAGGGCGCCTGTAAATTCCAGAAGCCTGTCTGCGAGAGTGGATTTCCCGTGATCTATGTGTGCAATTATTGAAAAGTTTCTTATATTTTTCTCCAAACCTCTAACTCCTAATCCTTATTCACATTCCTCAAACACCAATTTTGCAGCGCCAATAATTCCGGCATCATCGCCTAAAGAGGAAGGCATTATATTTACTTTATTGTAAAGCTCTTTTAAAGCTCTTTTTGAAGCCTCTTTTATTGCGGCATCAACATATATATGCCATGCCCCTGTCAGCCCTCCAGCGAGGATAACAGCATCAGGACTTAATATGTTTACAACATTTGCGATACCTATCCCAAGATTTCTGCCGGCCTCTCTTAAAACAGACCTCGCGAGGGGATCGCCTTCAAGAGCTGTTTTATAAATATCTTCTGCAGTTATCTTATAAAAATTTCCGTTGTATAGATCCTTTAAGATGCTGTCTGTTTCATTCTCTATCTCTGAAATTACATTTCCAATAACAGCAGTGGCTGAGGCATACGACTCAAGACACCCCACATTTCCGCATGCACATGGTTTGCCATTTGCGTTTATGCTCATATGGCCGATTTCTGCTGCTACGTGCAACAGATTATTTCCTGTTATTATGCCCCCCCCGATGCCTGTGCCGAGGGTAATGAGAACAAAGTTTTCGAGATTCTTTCCAGCGCCTGTGAATCTTTCTCCAAATGCCGCGGCATTTGCATCATTCTCTGTAAGGACTAAACCTTTATAGCTTTTTTCAACTTCAGATTTAATGTTTATGCCTGTAAGCTTAGGGATATTCGGGGATCGCATAACAACTCCTTTTGAAGTGTCAATAAGGCCGGCTATTGCTATTCCTATGCCGCAGACATCCCATGATCTTTGAGAAAGCAGTATATTTAATATGTTATGGAGCGTCTCCACAGGGGTGTCTCCTGTAGCTTCTTTCAATTTAAATGCCACATTTCCGTCGCTGTCAATGATTGCAGCTCTGATATTTGTGCCACCAATGTCTATGCCGATGGCGTGTCTTAGCGTCATCTCTTGTCTCCTGTCGGTTTAATTTAGTTTTTTATTATAACAGAACGACGGTTTGTATAACATGTTGAAGGCTTAAGCTCTATAATTCGGTTTGCCATGCCTCCTCAGGTTTTGCTATAAATTGCGCATGAATTGTGGTATACTAACCATCAATTTTAAATATGTTATTATTTTATTTCCTGCTAAATATCAGCAGCAGCATGGAGGAAGTGTGAAAAATAAAAGATTCATTGTTGCGTTCATATCTTCTTTGCTCGCTATTTTAATGATGAATATAGCTTTCGCAGAAGAACTCCCTCTTGTTACAGCGATAGCAGTTAAAGGGTTAAAGCGCATAGAAGAAGGAGCCATAAGGGTAAAATTATCCCAGAAGATTAACGAATCTCTGAGCCAGGAAAAGACAACAGAAGACATAAAAGCTATTTATAAAATGGGTTATTTTGAGGATGTCAGAGTCGAAATAGAGCCTTTTGAGGGAGGGATAAAGGTTTTATATATTGTCAAAGAAAAACCGATTATAGCAAAAGTAGATATTCAGGGGAATAAGGAGTTTGAAGACGCAGATCTGAAAGAAAAGATTACTATAACTGCCGGCGCAATATCAGACATTACGCTTATTAATGATAATGCCGCAAAGCTAAAAAAATTCTACGGAGATGAGGGTTATTATCTCGCCAGCATAGTGCCTGTAGTAAAAAGGGCGGGGGAAGACGAGGTTTATCTCACCTATCAGATAAACGAAGGAGAAAAAGTAAAGATAAAAGAAATAAAGATAGAAGGCAACAAAGCCATATCTGCCGGAAAGATAAAAAAGGCCATGAAGACGGCTGAAAAAGGGATGTTCTCCTTTATCTTTGGCGGCGGATATTATAAAAAGGAAGAAATAAGAGGCGATGTCGAAATAATAAAAGATCTATATTATAACAACGGCTATCTAAAGGTTACTGTTGGAGAGCCTTCAATTCAGTTGACTGATGACAGAAAGGCGATGATAATCACCATTCAAGTTTCTGAGGGCGAGCAGTATAAGGTCGTATCAGTGGAGGTGAAGGGGAATAATGCCTTTTCAGAAGAGGATATTCGTAAGCTAATAAAACTTTCTCCCAACATGATCTTCAGCAAAGATGTCCTTAAAAAAGACATCAATGCAATTAATGAACAATACCAAAACAATGGTTATACTCTTGCCTCAGTTGTTCCAGACCTTATCCTTGATGAAGATAAAAAGGAGGCAAAGGTAATCTACACAATAGAAGAAGGGGATAAATACAGAATTGGGCGAACAGACATTTCAGGCAATACAAAGACCCTTGATAAAGTTATAAGAAGAGAGATCAGACTTGATGAAGGTGATGTCTTTAATGCCTCTCTGCTTAAAAGGAGTTATGAAAGGCTCAACAATCTGCAGTATTTCGAAACTATAGAGATGTCTCCAAAACCAAGACCTGAAGAAAAGCTTGTTGATTTTGATATCAAGGTGAAAGAAAGATCCACGGGACTTTTAAGTATTGGCGGCGGGTATAGTTCAGTGAACAAGCTTATGGGGATGGTAGATTTAACACAGGGCAATCTTTTTGGCAAGGGGCAATATATAAAAATTAAAGGCGAGCTTGGCGGAACAAGCTCCTTTTATGAGTTATCCTTCAGGGACCCGTGGTTTATGGATAAACCAATATCTTTTGGCGCCAGTGTGTATAAAACGACAAGGGACTATGGCGATTTTGACAGAAAATCCGCAGGGTTCGAAATTTCATTCGGAAAAAATTTCTGGGAATACTGGGGTGCATCCATAGCATATAATTTTGAGAAAGCAACAATTTTCAATGTGGCTGAAGATGCGTCTCAGGCAATTAAGGATCAGGCAGGCACCGGGACAACAAGCAGCATCAGCCTTTCTGTGGCAAGGGATACAAGGGACAACTATCTTGATCCTTCAAAGGGATCAAAGAATGCAGTATATATGACCTTTGCAGGGCTGGGCGGTACCAATGCCTTCTATAAGGTCGTTTTTGATTCAGCGTGGTATTTCCCTGTGTTTGATGTAACTACAATTCATCTTCGCGGCAGGGCAGGATATGCAACAGGACTATTTGGCAAGGATCTCCCACTTTATGAAAGATTTTATGTAGGAGGCATTTATACATTACGCGGCCTCGGATATGGAGAAGCAGGCCCAAGGGATATCAACGGAGAGCCCATAGGCGGGGAAAGGGAGCTTATATTCAATGCTGAATATATCTTCCCAATAGTGGCTGAACTAAAATTTAAGGGCATTGTATTTTTTGATGCAGGGAAGGCTTACTCCTCTGGAGAGGCTTTTGGAAGTGATATTAAGTATACTACAGGCGCTGGTATAAGGTGGGTTTCACCCATGGGGCCGATAAGGGTTGAGTGGGGATATAACCTTAATCGGAAGGCAGGAGAGTCATCCAATAAAGTGGAATTTACTTTTGGAACATTCTTTTAAAAGGCGCAAATTAACTGATGAGCATTTGCTTGTTAGCTTATCAACTCATTAACTAATAAAACTTGGAGGATAAAAATGAAGAAAATTCTGGTAGTTACTCTTTTAGGGTTGTTTATGTTCGCATCATCTTCGGCAGCATTATCTGCTGAAACATTAAAAATCGGCATTATTGATCTGTTCAAGGCGCTCAACGAGTCTGATGCAGGCAAAAGGGCAAAAGCTGATTTGGAATCATTGCAGAAATCAAAAGAAGTTGTTATTGATGAAAAAAAGAAAAACATTGAGAAACTCAGGGCGGAAATTGAGAAGCAGGCATCTATAATGTCTTCAGAGGCAAGAAAAACAAAACAGGAGGAGCTTGAACGGGTAGAAAGGGATTTCCAGAGGATAGTAACTGATGCTAATGCAGAGTTGCAAAAAAAACTTAGAGAACTTGAAAGTGAAATTTTAAAAGAATTAGTAGAAACGGTCAATAAAACAGGCAAAGAAGAAGGATATTCTATGATACTTGAACGTAGGGATATCCCTTACTTCAATCAGGCGCTTGATATTACTGACAAGGTTATAAAGAAATATAACGAATCAAAAAAGAAGTAACCGGAATTTATGAAGTTAAAAGATATTGCAGCCTTAATAAATGGAGAAGTAATTGGTGATAGTGAAATAGAAATAACAGGTGTTTCCAGCATATCGGATGCAAAGGAAGGAGACATAACATATATCGTAAGCACGAAATGGCTGAAAGGACTTGAAGAAAGCAAGGCTTCGGCTGTAATAGTTAAAGAACCTTTTGAAGGGATAAAAAAGACACAGGTTGTTACAAGCAATCCTCAGTATGCCTTTGCGCAGCTTCTCAACAGCTTTTATGTGAAACCCCATCCGTGTCAGGGAGTCAGTGAAAGGGCATTTGTTTCAGATAATGCCCAAGTTGCACCGGATGCCACAATATATCCTTTTGCATATATATCTGCCGGTGTAAAAATTGGTTCAAAGACCATTGTTTATCCCGGCGTATTCATTGGTGAGAATACAGAAGTGGGGGATAATTGCATAATATATCCAAATGTGACTATTAGGGAAGGCACAATGATAAAAAACAGGATTATAATACATGCTGGTGCGGTTATAGGTTCTGACGGCTTCGGATATGTGTTTGAAGGAAATATGCATTATAAAATCCCGCAAATTGGCAATGTCATAATAGAAGACGACGTCGAAATCGGAGCTAATGTAACAATTGACAGGGCAACAACAGGATGCACTTTGGTAGGCAGAGGGACAAAAATAGATAATCTCGTTCAAATAGGCCATAATGTTAATGTGGGTAAAAATGTCATACTGGTAGCCCAGGTAGGGATAGGAGGAAGCTCCATGATTGGGGACAGTGTCATGCTGGCAGGACAGGTTGGTGTTTCAGATCATGCGGACATTGCTGCCGGCGCTATTGTTGGCGCACAGGCAGGCGCGATGGGAAAAATTTCAAAGGGTATCTATTTTGGTTCTCCAGCAAAACCATACAAGCAGTTCCTCAAGTGTTATGAATTATTTCTCCGTCTTCCGGAGATGGAAAAACAGATAAAAGGATTGCAGAAGAAACTCGAAGAATTAGTTAAATGATAACCTAAAAGCGGCATGTGAATAACTATATATAGAAAAGGGAATTAAATTGGAGACATTTGACGAAATAGAGCAGCAAGTAAGAAGTATTATTGCAGAAGAGCTGCAGATTGATGAACAAAATATACATAAGAGTTCAACAATTGAAGACCTCGGCGGAGACTCACTTAAAGCGCTGATGATTATATCGGCGCTGGAGGCAAGGTTTGATATAAATATATCTGATGAAGATGCTGTAAAAATAAAATCTTTCCCGTCCATAATAGAGGTTGTTAGGAGATTAACCGGCAAATGAAAAAAAGAGTTGTTATAACGGGTGTTGGAGTGCTCTCTTCCATTGGCATTGGTAAAAAGGCATACTGGGAGTCCCTTGCCAATGGGAAATCGGGCATCAAGAGGATATCTCTTTTTGATGCCTCTAATTTGCGTTCCCAGATAGCAGGCGAAATTACTGATTTCATTGCCTCAGACTATATAGACGTGAAAGAGGCGAGAGAGATGGACAGGGCCTGTCATTTTTCCATTGCAGCCGCTGAAATGGCTGTTAAGGATGCCAATATAATACTGAATGAGGATGCTGGTGTTGTAGTTGGGACAGGGCTCGGCGGCATTACAACAGACGATGCGCAACACAAAATATTTCATACAAAAGGTCCCCGGTTTGTCCACCCTCTTGCAGTGCCAATGGCTATGTATAATGCCAGTGCATCCCATATCTCTATGAGATACGGACTCATGGGTCCGGGGTTTACTATTGCTACAGCATGTACCTCTGGCACACATGCTATAGGCGAGGCATACAGACTTATAAAAGATGGATACACTGACGTTGTTTTATCAGGCGGGACAGATGCGACAATCAGTGAAGGGATATTTTCAGGATGGTGTGCCCTGAGAGTGCTGTCTAAAAGGAACGATATGCCGGAAACTTCTTGCAGACCATTTAGCAAAGACAGAGACGGCATGGTTTTAGGCGAGGGAGCAGGGTTTGTTGTGCTGGAAGAACTAAATAATGCCCTGAGGAGGTCTGTGCCAATCTATGCAGAAGTGATTGGTTACGGAACCTCTTATGACGCGAGCCATATTACTGCGCCAAATGCGAAGGGACAGGCTAAGGCTATGGGCATTGCATTAAAAAACGCAGGCATTCATCTTGATGAAGTCAATTATATAAACAGTCACGGGACTGGAACTGCCTTGAATGACAAGGTTGAAACAGAAACCATAAAAACAGTTTTCGGTGAAAAGGCATATTCAATCGCTGTCAGCTCTATAAAGGCTATGATTGGTCATACCCTCGGCGCTGCTGGGGCAATTGGTCTTGTGACATGTTGTCTTGCAATGCAGGACAATATCGTGCCTCCTACAATTAATTATACAGAGCCGGATCCAGAATGCGATCTTGATTATGTTCCGAACAATGCGAGAAAGGTTGAACTAAATGTTGTCATGTCAAATTCTTTTGGCTTTGGGGGAAATAACGGCGTTTTAATTTTAAAGAGATTTGACAAGGAGGGGTAAACATGGTCGAAATCAAAGAAATACTGTCAATATTGCCGCACAGATACCCATTTCTGCTTGTTGACAAGATTGCAGAGCTGGAGCCGAATGTCAGGGCAGTGGGCATAAAAAATGTAACAATCAACGAGCCGTTTTTCCCGGGTCATTTCCCGGATAATCCAATAATGCCGGGCGTATTAATTGTTGAGGCAATGGCGCAGGTGGCTGGCATACTGGCATTTAAATCAGGGATACGCGGGAAGTCCGTATATTTTATGAGCATCGAAAAGGTAAAGTTCAGGAAGCCGGTTCTGCCCGGAGACCAGCTGAGATTTGAGGTAAAGATTACACATGCAAGAGGCAATGTCTTGAAGTTTTCAGGTAATGCCTATGTCGATGATAAGCTGACATCAGAGGCAGAGTTTACAGCTATGGTTTATGACAGGGAACTTTAGGAGGATTGGTGGCAAAGGAGATACATAAAACAGCGATAATAAGCCCGAAGGCTGAGATCGATGACAATGTTCGCATAGGCCCTTTTTGCATTATTGGCGATGGTGTCGTAATAAGAAGCGGCACAAGGCTTGTATCCAATATAGTTATTGAAGGAATTACAGAGATACGAGAGGATTGCATAATATATCCATTTACATCCATTGGTCTTCCACCACAGGATTTAAAGTATAAAAATGAAAAGACAGGAGTGAAGATTGGAAAGAAAAATATCATAAGGGAGTATATTACTATCCACAGGGCATCTGTTGGCGGAGATGGACTCACAGAGTTAGGGGATTCAAACTTCCTCATGGCCTATGTGCATATAGCCCATGACTGCAAAATCGGGAATTCCACCATCATGGCAAATGCAGCAACACTGGCAGGGCACGTAGTAGTTGAGGATTTTGCAGTAATAGGAGGTGTGGTTGCTATCCACCAGCACACACGGATAGGCGCATATGCCATGGTGGGTGGTTTCAGCGGCATCGTACAGGACATTCCTCCATACACTATGGCATCAGGGGCACGTGCAAAACTCTATGGGCTCAATGCCGTCGGTCTCAAAAGGCACGGGTTTTCAAATGAAGCAATAAACAATCTGAAAAGGGCATATAAAATCCTCTTCAGGGAAAAAAGGACATTGAAGGATGCATTGAAAAAGATAAAGACAGATTTTCCCGAGACGGCAGAAATAACGCGTCTCGTAAAATTCATAGAGAAAAACAAAAGGGGAATATGCAGGTAAGTCAAATGACAGAGGACAGAGGACAGAGGACAGAGGACAGATGTCAAGATATTATCGGGATAATAGCGGGGATGGGAGAGCTTCCTGTAATAATAGCCAGGGATGCAAAGGAGCGGGGTTTTAAGGTTATTACAGCAGCCATTGAAAATCTTGCATCTTTTGAACTGGCCGAAATTTCAGATGAGATAAAGTGGATTAACGTTGGCAAACTGGGTGAGTTGATAAATACCCTGAAATCCTATGGCGTAAAAGAGACCATAATGGCAGGGAAGGTTCCCAAGACCATCATTTACAAGTCAAAAGTAATACCGGATCTCAGGGCGATTAAACTGTTTTTTTCCCTCAAAGATAAAAATGACGATTCCATATTAAATGCGATAACAAAAGAACTGAAGGAGGAAGGAATCAGCGTGATAGATACCGTTGTCTTCAGTCCCCATCTTCTTACGCCAGAGGGACTTTTAACGAAAATTCCTCTCACACAAGATGAATGGAATGACATCGAATTTGGCTATAAGATAGCAAAGGAAATCGGCAAACTGGATATTGGTCAAACAGTAGTTGTAAAGGGTCAAGCTGTAATGGCAGTGGAAGCAATTGAAGGAACAGATGAGACCATAATTAGGGGGGGCAATTTGGCAGGCGAGGGTTCAGTTGTTGTCAAGGTGTCTAAACCCCAGCAAGATATGAGGCTTGATGTCCCTGCAGTAGGCATTGACACTCTCAAATCCATGATAAAAGTAAAAGCAAGTGCCCTTGCCATAGAAGCGAACCGAAGCATAATAATTAACAAGGAAAGATTGATAAAGGAAGCAGAAGAAGCTGGAATCTCAATAGTTGGATACCCCGGCGCTCCATTATAAAGAATGTCATATATCGAAACAATAAAACGGGGAATACATACCGTCCATAAAAACTGGCAGCTTGTCTTGATACAGTTATCAGCTATGGTTTTTAGCTGTATAAGCTTTTTTGTCATAGTGGGCATTCCTGTTGCCATCGCATTCATAATGTTTGGACTTGATGTGACAGAAATCCTGAGACTCAAGGGTGTGATGAGCATTTTCAAAGGGTCGGCAGAACTGCTCAGCAGATATTTTGCGATGGCTATAATTATTATCCTGAGCTTAATCCTTCACCTCGTATTTATAGTCTTTCTATGGATTTTTGCAATTGGCGGCACAGCAGGAATACTTGCCAATACCATTTCAGATAAAAATTACAAATTCACATGGAGTGCATTTTTTGCAGAGGCCAGAAGGATGTTCTTGCCAATTTTTGTGTTTTCATTAATAATCGGGGGCATATTTATAGCGCTCGCATTTTTATTAGGCATCTTAGGCGGGGGAGCGGCAGCTATAATAGAGATGGCAAAAACGCAGGAGATAACCCTTGCCGTCTTCCTCGGTGTCTTTTTTTCTCTGGTGCTTCTGGCTTCCGGCATCCTGTTAATTCTTATCACAATATCAATAGCTGTATATGGCATTGCGTATATTACGTTTAATAAAACAAAACCCTTTAATGCCTTGCAGGGAACCGTAAAATATCTCTATGCTACGCCATCTTCCATAGGCCTTTATATTATCCTTATTATGGGGTATATGTTATTGGGTTTTATGGCTATTTTGATAGGATTTCCGTTTACATTGATACCCATAATTGGTCCGTTTTTATCCCTGCCATTTCAGCTCACTACATACATCATTCAGGGATATATAAGCCTTGTGATGCTTTCAACGTTATTCCATTATTATTATGAGACCGGATACTCTTTGCCTCTCCCATTGTCCAGAGGTGATTCTGATACTTCTGTGCAGAAAGGATCTGAACAAGCTCAAGTTCATGGGGAGCCGGCTGAGAATCAGCAAGGACAACCTTAAAGGTCTCCTCAAAGGAAGATTTGATATGGTTCTTGAATTTTTTGATGTCCAGATTAATAACTAATTCCCTCAGTCCTAACATATTTCCACATTCATCGGGTTTGTATGTTCTGAAGACCTTTTCTAATTCGCAGTGCTTTATAGAAAAAGGTATTGAGCCCTGCTGCAAGAATCCATGGCTCCATCTCTTCTGAGCAGAGCCGATGAGTTTGTTGCCGCTAAAACTTATTTCTCCATACGATGTGGATTTAAAACACAAAGGATTTTTGGTCAGGTTTCCGCCAGATTCCCGCTGCATCTTTATGCTTACTGCCAGACCGAGACAGTGAAGAGCTGTGTAAAATGCTGTGCTCAATTTCCTGTAGGTATCGAGAAGCCCCCCTGAAAAGTCACCTTTATTCTTTGCAGAAAAGCTGTACGTAAGCTCATCTCCGTGAAGAATAGCCCTGCCGCCGGTAGGCCTTCTGACAACAGGGATTTTATTGTTTATGCAATATTGAAAATCTATGTCCGATATCTTCTGAAATGAGCCGAGACTGACAGAAAGAACTTTCCATCCATATAATCTCAGTGTCGGGGGCGAAAAACCTTTTCTTGTAGAAATTGCAATGGCTTCATCGAGCGCCATGTTGTATGCGGCATCGCAAGGGTCCGAATCTATAAGTCTCCAATACTGTGCCCTGTCCGCCTCTATAGTCATTTTGCCTCTTCAAGCAATATCTTATGCCTGAGCAAAGATATCTCTTTTACATATCCCTCAAAAGTCTTCTGCTCCCCAAAAAGATTCTTGAGATAAATCTTACTGCCTTCAGGCACAAGCACATCTACATTCTCGAGATAAAGCTCTTCCTTGCCTTCTTTTAAGATATATGCGTTTGCCTCACACATCGAGCGCCTCCTTTATCTGATTGATTAATTTCTCTATAAGGTGCGGCAGCGGCTCTTTTATCGCGCCTATTACCTCTACCCCTTCTTGATTCAACGGAATCAGAAATTTCTTTGCTGAAGAAGATGCAACTGCCTCTGCTATCTTTGGCGTAAGCTCCCCCAACATGCCGTTTGCAAGCACAATGCTCAAAGGGCCGATGATAATATCAACCCTGTTTGTATTCCGTACTATTGCGTTTTCGCCTGTAGCGCCTTTATTCGCTCGCGCCTTCATCATCGAGATGGTTGCTGTAGAGTTCGTTCCGAGTGCTATTATCTCAATTTTGTCGCCGAACTCTTCCCGCAGCCTCTTTGTAATAAGACTTCCGATCCCGCCGCCTTGACCGTCTATTACTGCTATTTTCCTCATGAAAATAAGTATACCCAAAAGATGCATTAAAAGACAAAGGTCAGGCAGGACACGGTATTTGAGCGGTTTCTTTCGGTGGTAAGTGAGGACAAGGATGTCCGAGCAAGCGAAAGCCTCGGAGGCAGGCTTGGATGCCTGCCGAGAATGAGCGCAGATACCGTGTCCTGCCTGTATCGTGTGTTATAATTTTCAATGTTTGATGTGTTTAAAATAGCCGCTGTATTTATAACAATCCTCATTCTTTTACGGCTCAAATGGAATATAGGATACGTCCTGCTTATCGCATCAGGATTATTGGCAGTCCTTTATATGATGCCTGTTCCTGCAATGCGTTCAACGATGCAGTCCACTGTCACAGATACAGTAACAATAAAACTCTTTTTCGCCCTTACCCTAATAAGGATGCTTGAATTGATATTAAGGGAAAAGCAGGTGCTCTCTAAGATGATGGAGGTATCAAGAAATCTCTTAAAAAGAAAAAAAGCTGTCATCATCTCTATGCCAATGCTTATAGGAATGCTTCCTTCACTCGGAGGCGCTTATTTTTCAGCTCCGATGGTTGATGAATCAACAAAAGGGATCAGGATGTCCTCTGAAGAAAAGGGTTTTATAAACTACTGGTTCAGGCATCCGTGGGAATACATCCTGCCTCTTTATCCGGGAATCCTCCTCGCATCTGCAATAACAAATATCGAACTCAGGAGCTTGATATTAGCAAATATGACTTATGCCGCCATTATTCTAATCACAGGTTTTATGTTCAGCATGAGGGAAGTAAAGGGGAAGTTTGTCAAAGATATAAAAATAGAAAAAAAGGAATTATGGAGTTTTTCTCCTGTCTCGTTGATCTTGATAATGGTCATGGCTTTTGGTATAGAGCTACATTATGCGCTCGGAATAACTATATTGTTTTTGTTCATGTTTTATAAGCTTAGCCTAAACGATATATTCAGGACATTAAGGCATGGATTTGCATTCGAGGTTATTATCCTTATAATCGGGACAATGTTTTTTAAATTCACTATGGAGAATTCAGGCGCAGTGACGCATCTAAGCAGATATTTCACAGAAAGAGGCGTGCCCCTGCTTCCAATCCTCTTTCTGCTGCCATTCGTAAGCGGTCTCCTTACAGGATTGACAGTAGGATTTGTCGGAGGCACATTCCCGCTACTGATAAGCCTTGCCGGAGGCGCTCATCTCAATGAGATAACCTTTGCCTTTGCATCAGGCTTTGTCGGAGTGCTTCTCTCTCCTGTGCATCTATGTTTTGTCCTCACAAGAGAATATTTCAAGGCAGATATCGTAGGCATTTACAGAAAGACCATCCCCGGCTGCGCAATAATCATGGCAGGAGCGCTGGGAGTATATTTTATTTTATAAATATAGCCTGTCAAGGGGGTTAAATATGGCATGGTTTGAGGACACGCCTTATGAAGATAGATTAATAGGATTTAAAAAAAAGGCGACAGAAATAAGGAAATTATTGTTAGGGACACTTCTATTAGCAGAAGGCACATGGAAGGATTATTTAGAGCAAAAACCAGCAGGAATTGAAGTCCTTCAGGTCATCAAAGAGGCTGAAGAAGATTTTGTGAATAGTTCACTTGCAGATAGATTGGAAAAACTTGAAGACCTTCTTGATGTGATTTACAAAAGAGCAAAAGGCATATTTTTATTGATGGAATATATTTCGAAAAATAAGCAAGACGAATAAAGAGACTTGACTCCTTCTTGTACTAAACGTGCTGAGGCTCTCTCAGCAAATGCGGATTTCAGCCACAAACAAAGGCTTAGGATTAGGAAGAACCATAATGATTCCGAGTACAATATGACATGAAGACGGCAAGGAACACGGCTTTTATTACACCCCGTTCAACGCCGAGGCCTTCGGGGAGAGCGTGTCTTATTTTGAGGGCCTGAAGGAGGGGAGGATAAAGGAGATAATGGAGGTATTGCCGAAGGTGCAGGTGTGAAAACGGGCACCATTCAACTTTTTTATTTACCCTTTTTCCTGCGTGGGTAAAAGTGGTCAAAAAAGAACGGATATTTGAAGAGTTCGGTCCAATAGGAGTCAAAAAAAGCAAAGAAACGCATTGTTATACTTACAATGATGAAATACAAAATGACGCTATCGATATATAAAAAGAATTGTTGATGACAAGGCCATATGCAAAGATAAGTACCTGTATATAAGTAGAAAATCCTTAAACCGATCGCTATAATTGCTATGAACATAAAAAAGGCTGTATAAGAGAGTAATACAGATGTCCACGAGATATTTCGAAGCCTTTTTTCTAATTTAAAATCCCAATCCTCCTCTTCCATATGTTTATAATAGCGTTCTTTCAAGCGATTGATAAGTCGTACATAATTAGTTGTCAAGACACCCAGTAAAGCTAATATTGCCACCAAAGTCCAATACTGCTCAGATCCTTCAGAGATTGAGAAGAGTTGTCCAACAGCAGACACTTCTTCAAAAAAAGATACGCCTTCAAAAAAACTGGCGATTGTGGAGGTGGTAACATTAAGCAAATATAAGCAAAAAGAAAGCTCGGAGCGAACAACATTAAAATTGTTTTTTTAATTGACGGACACCATAATGGCCTTTCAAAAATTGACCCCTGCCGTCAATAGTGGACACCAATTGACTCATGCCGCAATCCTCTTTCCGTAGAACTGTTTCTCATAAACAGCAGGGGATAGATACCCCAGCCGCTTCTGTTTCCTCTGCCGATTGTAAAATATTTCTATATATTCTGTGATGTCTTCTATAGCCT